>NZ_BOQE01000001.1:1977500-1980000 GCF_023705585.1 Collibacillus ludicampi | reverse complement strand
TTGCGGGACTTAACCCAACATCTCACGACACGAGCTGACGACAACCATGCACCACCTGTCACCGCTGCCCCGAAGGGAAGGTCTGTCTCCAGACCGGTCAGCGGGATGTCAAGCCCTGGTAAGGTTCTTCGCGTTGCTTCGAATTAAACCACATGCTCCACTGCTTGTGCGGGCCCCGTCAATTCCTTTGAGTTTCAGTCTTGCGACCGTACTCCCCAGGCGGAGTGCTTCATGCGTTAGCTTCGGCACTCATGGGTATGAGCCCACGAACACCTAGCACTCATCGTTTACGGCGTGGACTACCAGGGTATCTAATCCTGTTTGCTCCCCACGCTTTCGCGCCTCAACGTCAGGAATCGGCCAGCAAGGCGCCTTCGCCACAGGTGTTCCTCCACATCTCTACGCATTTCACCGCTACACGTGGAATTCCCTTGCCTCTCCGACCCTCAAGCTCTCCCGTATCCAAGGCCGTCCCGGGTTGAGCCCCGGGTTTTCACCCCGGACGCAGAAAGCCGTCTGCGCGCGCTTTACGCCCAGTGAATCCGGACAACGCTTGCCCCTACGTATTACCGCGGCTGCTGGCACGTAGTTAGCCGGGGCTTCCTCCTCCGGTACCGTCAGGATAGGAGCATTGCCTCACCTATCGGTTCGTCCCGGAAGACAGAGTTTTACAATCCGAAGACCTTCATCACTCACGCGGCGTTGCTCCGTCAGGCTTGCGCCCATTGCGGAAGATTCCCTACTGCTGCCTCCCGTAGGAGTCTGGGCCGTGTCTCAGTCCCAGTGTGGCCGGTCACCCTCTCAGGTCGGCTACGCATCGTCGCCTTGGTGAGCCGTTACCTCACCAACTAGCTAATGCGCCGCGGGCCCATCTGGCAGTGACGCCGTGAAGCGCCTTTCCCTCCTCATGGATGCCCGTGAAGAGTGTATCGGGTATTAGCACTCGTTTCCAAGCGTTATCCCCGTCTGCCAGGCAGGTTGCCCACGTGTTACTCACCCGTCCGCCGCTGACTTTGAGGAGCAAGCTCCTCTCCACCCGCGCGACTTGCATGTATTAGGCACGCCGCCAGCGTTCGTCCTGAGCCAGGATCAAACTCTCGAAGAAAAATTCGCTCTGCGCCTCGCGAGCGAGGCTTCTTGCAGAGCCCATGCAATGTTCAATCGTGGCTCTCTTCTGCACGATTCAGTTTTCAAAGAGCGACTGTCGCAACAGCGACTTTTCCAATATACCATCCTGCAATCTGTTTCGCAAGTGGTAATTTATGTTTCGTTTATCATCACCGCTCATCGCGGCGACGAAAGCTATGATATCATGGATACATAGAACCTTCAAGAATGAATCTCGAACAAATCGGAACAAACTCTATTAAATAAAATCATGAATCTCTAATCATTTATTGATTTCTCCTGTATTCTTGTTCATACAAGATTTTTCAAAAATCATTCGTCAAAGAATTCGTGAAAATTATCGAATCCAACATGAGAGTAACGTGATTTCCCGGAAAGACGTTCACTTTTTATCGCCCTTACAACTTTCTTCACCTAGCTCATCAAGGAATCTTCTTATCGATATAATCCTTGAATTCACGAATGTGATCCCGAGCAATAATAAAAAAGACTGACTCCTTATTAAGAGTCAGTCTCGATTTTGGTGGGCCTAAGTGGACTTGAACCACTGACCTCACGATTATCAGTCGTGCGCTCTAGCCAGCTGAGCTATAGGCCCCTATTTCACTGGTAATTTTCCATATCTCCCATATTGTTTTTACATAATGGTGCCGAAGGTGGGACTCGAACCCACACGGTTTCCCGCACGATTTTGAGTCGTGTGCGTCTGCCAATTCCGCCACTTCGGCGTGGCGTCCCAGGAGAGATTCGAACTCCCGACACGTCGCTTAGAAGGCGACTGCTCTATCCAACTGAGCTACTGGGACATAATAATAAATGGTGGCTCGGGACGGAATCGAACCGCCGACACGAGGATTTTCAGTCCTCTGCTCTACCGACTGAGCTACCGAGCCGAAAAATAGTGGCGGAGCTGACGGGATTCGAACCCGCGATCTCCTGCGTGACAGGCAGGCATGTTAGGCCTCTACACCACAGCTCCATATGGTTGCGGGGGCAGGACTTGAACCTGCGACCTTCGGGTTATGAGCCCGACGAGCTGCCAACTGCTCCACCCCGCGATGTTCATGGTGGACGCTGACGGGATCGAACCGCCGACCCCCTGCTTGTAAGGCAGGTGCTCTCCCAGCTGAGCTAAGCGTCCATCGAACGTAACTACTTTCAAAACTTTGGTGAGCCATGAAGGACTCGAACCTTCGACACCCTGATTAAAAGTCAGGTGCTCTACCAACTGAGCTAATGGCTCATCTTTGGTGGAGGTAAGCGGATTCGAACCGCTGACCCCTGCTTGCAAGGCAGGTGCTCTACCAACTGAGCTATACCCCATATTCCCCTTAAAGTTGGGGATGGCGTGCCCGGAGAGATTCGAACTCCC
>NZ_BOQE01000001.1:1825000-1975000 GCF_023705585.1 Collibacillus ludicampi | reverse complement strand
TTTCCCACTTAACCGGAATTTGGGGACCTTAGCTGATGGTCTGGGCTGTTTCCCTTTTGACCACGGATCTTAGCACTCGTAGTCTGACTGCCGGAGACCGAGATCATGGCATTCGGAGTTTGACTGAGTTCGGTAACCCGCGAAGGCCCCTAGCCCAATCAGTGCTCTACCTCCATGTCTCTGCTCCGACGCTAGCCCTAAAGCTATTTCGGGAGAACCAGCTATCTCCGAGTTCGATTGGAATTTCACCGCTATCCCCACGTCATCCCCGCATTTTTCAACATGCGTGGGTTCGGACCTCCATGCGGCTTTACCCGCACTTCATCCTGCACAGGGATAGATCACACGGTTTCGGGTCTACGACTGCGTACTCAAGCCCTCTTCAGACTCGCTTTCGCTGCGGCTCCGGCTTCCCGCCTTAACCTCGCACGCAATCGTAACTCGCCGGTTCATTCTACAAAGGCACGCCGTCAGGCATAAACGCCCTCCGACTGATTGTAGGCACACGGTTTCAGGTTCTCTTTCACTCCGCTCCCGCGGTGCTTTTCACCTTTCCCTCACGGTACTGGTTCACTATCGGTCGCCAGGTTGTATTTAGCCTTAGGAGGTGGTCCTCCCGGATTCCCACGGGATTCCTCGTGTCCCGCGGTACTCGGGGTCCGTCTCGAGTCCTCTTCGTTTCAGATACGGGACTGTCACCCTCTCTGGTCGGCTGTTCCAAGCCGTTCTCTTACGAAAAGGATTGGTAACTCCATGTGAGACGCCCCACGACCCCGCCTGTGCAAGCACAGCGGTTTAGGCTCTTCCCCGTTCGCTCGCCACTACTGAGGGAATCACTGTTGTTTTCTTTTCCTCAGGGTACTAAGATGTTTCAGTTCCCCTGGTGTACCTTCTCACTGCCTATGGATTCAGCAGTGGATACCCCGCCATTACGCGGGGTGGGTTGCCCCATTCGGAAATCCCCGGATCAAAGCCTGCTTACGGCTCCCCGAGGCGTATCGGCGTTAGCCCCGTCCTTCATCGGCACCTGGCGCCAAGGCATCCTCCGTGCGCCCTTCGTAGCTTAACCTACAAAGGTTGTTCAAAAGTCAGTGGATCCTCCTTTTGAACTTGCTCTGTTTGATGCAGTACCTTGGCATGAGCCAAAGTTGATGTCGCATTCGCTATCCAGTTATCAAGGAACCTTGAGGAATTCGCTCCCTCAAAACTGAGCCGTGCAGAAGAAGAGCATCTTTTACATCCTTAGAAAGGAGGTGATCCAGCCGCACCTTCCGATACGGCTACCTTGTTACGACTTCACCCCAGTCATCGGCCCCACCTTAGGCGGCTGGCTCCTCAGAGAGGTTACCCCACCGACTTCGGGTGTTGCCAACTCCCATGGTGTGACGGGCGGTGTGTACAAGGCCCGGGAACGTATTCACCGCGGCATGCTGATCCGCGATTACTAGCAATTCCGGCTTCATGCAGGCGAGTTGCAGCCTGCAATCCGAACTACGAACGGTTTTCAGGGTTTGGCTCCACCTCGCGGTTTCGCATCCCGTTGTACCGCCCATTGTAGCACGTGTGTAGCCCAGGACATAAGGGGCATGATGATTTGACGTCATCCCCGCCTTCCTCCGACTTGTCGTCGGCAGTCTGTTGTGAGTGCCCAACTGAATGCTGGCAACACAACACAAGGGTTGCGCTCGTTGCGGGACTTAACCCAACATCTCACGACACGAGCTGACGACAACCATGCACCACCTGTCACCGCTGCCCCGAAGGGAAGGTCTGTCTCCAGACCGGTCAGCGGGATGTCAAGCCCTGGTAAGGTTCTTCGCGTTGCTTCGAATTAAACCACATGCTCCACTGCTTGTGCGGGCCCCGTCAATTCCTTTGAGTTTCAGTCTTGCGACCGTACTCCCCAGGCGGAGTGCTTCATGCGTTAGCTTCGGCACTCATGGGTATGAGCCCACGAACACCTAGCACTCATCGTTTACGGCGTGGACTACCAGGGTATCTAATCCTGTTTGCTCCCCACGCTTTCGCGCCTCAACGTCAGGAATCGGCCAGCAAGGCGCCTTCGCCACAGGTGTTCCTCCACATCTCTACGCATTTCACCGCTACACGTGGAATTCCCTTGCCTCTCCGACCCTCAAGCTCTCCCGTATCCAAGGCCGTCCCGGGGTTGAGCCCCGGTTTTCACCCCGGACGCAGAAAGCCGTCTGCGCGCGCTTTACGCCCAGTGAATCCGGACAACGCTTGCCCCCTACGTATTACCGCGGCTGCTGGCACGTAGTTAGCCGGGGCTTCCTCCTCCGGTACCGTCAGGATAGGAGCATTGCCTCACCTATCGGTTCGTCCCGGAAGACAGAGTTTTACAATCCGAAGACCTTCATCACTCACGCGGCGTTGCTCCGTCAGGCTTGCGCCCATTGCGGAAGATTCCCTACTGCTGCCTCCCGTAGGAGTCTGGGCCGTGTCTCAGTCCCAGTGTGGCCGGTCACCCTCTCAGGTCGGCTACGCATCGTCGCCTTGGTGAGCCGTTACCTCACCAACTAGCTAATGCGCCGCGGGCCCATCTGGCAGTGACGCCGTGAAGCGCCTTTCCCTCCTCATGGATGCCCGTGAAGAGTGTATCGGGTATTAGCACTCGTTTCCAAGCGTTATCCCCGTCTGCCAGGCAGGTTGCCCACGTGTTACTCACCCGTCCGCCGCTGACTTTGAGGAGCAAGCTCCTCTCCACCCGCGCGACTTGCATGTATTAGGCACGCCGCCAGCGTTCGTCCTGAGCCAGGATCAAACTCTCGAAGAAAAATTCGCTCTGCGCCTCGCGAGCGAGGCTTCTTGCAGAGCCCATGCAATGTTCAATCGTGGCTCTCTTCTGCACGATTCAGTTTTCAAAGAGCGATCATCGCAACAGCGACTTTCTCAATATGCCACCTTGCAATCTATTTTGCAAGTGGTAATTTATGTTTCGTTTATCATCACCGCTCATCGCGGCGACGAGAGCTATATTATCACGTATACATAGAACCTTCAAGCATGAATCTCGAACAAATCGGAACAAAAGTCAAAATCAATAGATCCTATAGAACCAAAAATCGATTATTCTTCTGCTTACTCGTGTGTACATAAAACAAAAAGCAGGGCCCGCAATAAACCCTGCTCAACAGAAATCACAGTTTACTCCCACTCGATCGTAGCCGGCGGTTTGGATGTAATATCATACACCACGCGGTTGACACCTTTGACTTCGTTCACCAATCGAACGGAGAGCGTTTCTAACACATCATAAGGTATACGCGCCCAATCTGCAGTCATACCATCCTTGGAAGTAACCGCACGAATGGCGATCGTATAAGCGTAGGTACGTTCGTCTCCCATCACGCCAACACTCTTAATATCGGGAAGAACGGCGAAATATTGCCAGATATCTCGCTCAAGCCCCGCTTTGCGGATCGTGTCCCGAACAACAAAGTCGGCATCACGCAAGATCTCCAGCTTCTCCTCTGTCACAGCGCCGATAATACGAATGGCCAAACCGGGGCCAGGGAACGGTTGACGCCATACAATCTCGTCGGAGAGTCCAAGCTCCGTCCCCAACGCACGCACTTCATCTTTAAAAAGTGTCTTCAACGGTTCCACTAAGTCAAACTGCATATCTTCAGGCAATCCGCCTACGTTATGATGGGATTTGATTGTTGCAGCCGTGGCAGTTCCCGATTCGATAATATCGGTATATAAAGTCCCCTGCGCAAGAAAATCGAATTCTCCTAATTTCTTCGATTCCTCTTCAAAGACACGAATGAACTCTTCGCCAATGATCTTTCTTTTCTTCTCAGGATCCGTTACACCTTCAAGACGATTCAAGAAACGTGCTTTTGCATCGATGCGAATCACGTTCATATGGAAATGATCCGCGAACGTTTCCATCACCAAGTCCGCTTCATGTTTACGCAACAGACCGTGATCGACAAACATACATGTCAGATTATCACCGATCGCCCGATGGACAAGAACAGCGGCTACGGATGAATCCACCCCACCCGATAAAGCACAGAGAACTTTTTTGTCGCCCACTTGTTCACGGATCGCCTGAACAGCTTCTTCCACATAGTTATGCATCGTCCATGAGCCTTCACAGCGACAAACTTCAAAAAGAAAGTTTCGCAACAAATCCTGCCCATAAATCGAATGATTCACTTCCGGATGGAATTGAACGGCATAAATGTTCCGGGATGGATCACTCATTCCCGCGACTGGACATTGTTCTGTCTTGCTGTCTACAACGAACCCTTCAGGCGGAGCGATCACCATATCGCTGTGGCTCATCCATACCTGCTGGCTTTGAGGTTGTCCGCGATGCAAGGGTGATTCGGACACGACTTCGACGATCGCTTTGCCGTATTCACGAACAGCCGCACGTTCCACTTTCGCATGAAAATGGCTTGCAATCAACTGCATGCCATAACATATCCCCAAGATCGGTACACCTAGTTCAAAGATCGCGGGATCTACCTTTGGAGCTCCCTCGCTATAAACGGAATTCGGCCCACCGGAAAAAACGATCCCTTTCAGATTCATTTTGCGCAGTTCTTCTGCCGTCGTCGAAAAAGGCAAAAGTTCCGAATACACATTCAGTTCACGAATGCGCCTTGTGATCAGTTGGTTGTATTGGCCGCCGAAATCTAATACCACGACCATTTCGCGATGATCCATAAGTCAATAACACCATCCTTAATCTACAAAAAAATAAAAACGAAACCAGACATTCCTTAGCATAGCTTAAGCGAAAGCATACATCCACATGCATTTCTTGCAATCTCTAAAATGAAACCACCGTTTTTTACGGTGGTTTCATTACACCTTTATTGCAGATAAGGCACCGGATTCACATAATTCATGCTTCCTCCAGAAATACCTGTTGCCACCCCGAAGTGCAGATGAGGACCCGTCGACTCTCCATCGCTTCCCACTTTACCGATCACCTGTCCTTTATGAACGATCTGTCCCGGCGAGACGAGCACCCCGTCCGAATACATGTGGCCGTATACGCTCATAACACCGTTGCTATGTCTGATCACAATCCAATGACCGAAACCGGAAGCGGGACCAGCGAACAATACTTCCCCATCATCGACTGCTACAATCGGCGTTCCCACAGGAGCGCCAATGTCAATTCCCTTATGGAACCCTCCGGCACGAGGCCCATATCCTGATGTAATCGTATAGGAAGAAGGCACCGGCCATGTCCATGACCCGCTGCTTGTGAAAGAAAACTCTTGCGCTTGTCCGCCTACGCCGGATGATTGCTGAGCGGCAAGCCGCGCGGAAACGGCAGCGGCAATTTCCGCCTCTGCAGCAGCGATTTCCTGTTCCTCATCTTGATATGCTTTCTCTTTCTCCTGTCGCTCCGCTTGGACTTGACTCAGCGCGATTTCTCTCTGATGCTTGGCTTGCTCTTGTTCTGCTTTGGCTGCTTGCAATTGGTTTTGCTTCTGCTGTTGTAAAGCTTGCTGATCTTTCAGTTGCTTCTGGGAGTCAAGCAAACGGGCTTTCATTTGTTTGACTTCCTCAAGTAACTGCTTATCTTGATCGACGATAAACGATAGCGTGCTTAAACGATCGATAAAATCACTGAAATCCGTCGCTTGCAGCAGAACGTCGAGATAGGAGACTTCCCCGTCTTCATACATGACGCGGATCCGTTTCTTCAGCATCTCATTACGTCGTTCCAGCTTTTTCTGCGTTTTATCAATATCCGCTTGTAAAGCGGCAATCTTCGTCGACAATGTTTGAATTTGTGCCTCTAAGTCTTGGATTTGTTGGCCATATTCTTGAATTTGTTTATTCAATGTATCGATTTGATTGCTAAGGTTGGATTCTTGTCCCTTTAATTGATTGATCATCTGCCCGGTTTGTGCGTGCTGCTGTTTTAATTGATCCAACCTCTGCTGCGCATCATCAGCGTATACGCTCGCCGGCAAGACCGTTCCCATGGCAAACGCTCCAATCAAAAAAGAAACAATGATTTTCTGTTTAATACGCATCTTCCTCTCCTTTCTCCCACATGTTTATCGTCATGATTGCTCAAACATCCGGAAAACAGAGTTTGAACACACACTTTTTGTGGGTCAACGTCACAAATGTAAGAGTCTTCATGCTCATTCGGCTTTCGCACGCACTCAAGTAGGCATAACACCTAACAAGTATTCGACGTCAAATCTGGAATTCCTGTCGGTTCTTGCAGAATCGATGATTTTTTTGTCAAAAAAAAAGCCAGAGCACACATGTGTTCTGGCCATGACAAAGGATCTTGCGATTTACTCCCTCCGCCAATCGTACGTATCTTTTCTTACGTCAAGTTTATGCGAATTGATCACAACGGTATGGTCATCGATCCAGGAAGCTTTGACATGATCTGTTCCATACTCCCAATAAATATTTTTCTTCTCTTGCGTTTTGTTGTTCAGCAGTTCTCCCCTGATGCTAAAATCTGTCGTTGCTCCACCATTAATTTTATAGAAATTGATCGTATATGTCTTGTTTGGCGAAATGGCCTGTTTGAAAAATTCCCCCTCCGGCAATGGCCCATCGAGAAGAAGAAGTTATTGATGATATAGACGATCACCCCAACAACAAGAATCAAAAACGCCGCACATCCTAAAGAAAATTTTTTCAAGTTCTGATCTTCCTCTCGTATGAACGGTACGAATTTATTCCAATATCTTAGCCAGAAAAAATTGCAAATTCAGGCCAAAGCGAAGGCTACTTCGGAGAGAATCAAAGCAAATCAAAAGAAATAGCCAATTTTCTGTATGAATTTCGGACTGTCGAGGCTCTATCTCTCGACAGTCCTTTCCTTTTTGGTGTTGGTTCGGTACGATTTGACGAAGTTTACCGAATCACCGGTTCCCAGTAGATGCAAGCCGGAATTATTCGATCTGCGTAGACTGTTGTTGCCCAGTGAGAACCGTACCGGTATATGGCACTTCATTCACATGTTCTAAAGGCTTTCTAGCAGTCTTGGGCGCAAACATTCCGATGTCGAGGATGATGATGACCATCGCGGCGGCAACCACCGTGAACATCGCAGTAGCACCGTATAGTTTAAGAACGGGCAATAGGACAAATGGCATGAGACCGCTTGTCAACCGGCTCAAACTGTACGCGGTTCCGGCCGCTGTAGCCCGCGCGAATGTAGGGAAGATCTCTGCCTGAAAAATATGAAACGCATTCGAGAAAATGTTGCTTACAAGTGTATACAGAACACCGAAAGTGATGATCGTTTCAGCAGATCCGGCCATGCCAAATGATAATCCAAATACCCCCATCAGAAATGCCGATGAGACAATTAACCATTTGCGGTCGACGCGTTCCACCACAAGCAAAGATAAAAGCGAACCCAGTGGATAACCTAAGTAGGATAAAGCGGTATATTGGAGGGAATTAATGACCGTGTACCCTTTAGCTGCCAGAATGATGGGCACGAGTGAACCAAATCCGTAATAACCGATCGTTTGCATAATCTGAAACACCCATAACATCATCGTCCGTCCAATATACTCACGGGTGAACAGCAATCGAAACGGAAACAGGCCACTGACCTTTATCGGAACATCTTCCACATCGGGTAAGGTACCATGCGTACGAATGGCATCTTCTTCAAATTTGCTCGCAAGTTCCCGCGCTTCCTCAACTCTGCCGACAGACTCCAACCAACGGGGAGATTCGGGAAGGTCTCGACGCAAAAACCAGACGATAAACGCTCCAAGACTCCCAATGACGAATAACCACCTCCAACCGTCGATTCCGAACGGTTGAACGGGAACCAGACCGCGACCCAAAAATCCGACAACAGGAACCGCGAAAAGCTGATCGTATAGGCCCAAGCGATATACCTGCCGCGATGGGAAGACGGCAATAATTCGCTCAGATAGGTGTCACTAAGAGGGGTTTCCGCCCCGAGTCCCAGACCGGCCAGGAAACGAAAGATGATCAAACTCCCCACGCTGTCACTAAACGCTCCAAATAATGTGAAAAACGAATAAATCGCAAGATTCAACAAATATGCCTTCTTGCGACCGATTTTGTCCGCCATTCTCCCGAGAATGATCGCACCTAGAAACATGCCGAGAAAACTCGAACCAACCAATAAAGGCAATTCTTTCTGATTGACGCCAAACTGCTTGGCGAGAACAGTACCGAGTACTCCCGAAAGAAAAATATCATAAATATCAAAGAAAAGTCCGATACCGATCAAAATCGTCGCTTTTCTATGAATGCCGCTGATCGGTAAGCGGTTTAAACGAGCGGCCACTGTTACTTCTTTCATCGTCGTACCTCCTTCAGTTTTCATGTTCAATCTGCCACTCCGATAACCCCTTGTTTCTGCAAATTCTCGATGTGTTCATCGTCATAGCCCAATTCTTTCAATACACTCCGAGTATCCAATCCACATGGCGGGCCTGCATGTTTGATCGATCCCGGCGTATTACTCATCTTCGGAACGATACCCGGCATGACCAAATCACCAATCCGTTCATCTTTTACCGTTACGAACATGTCTCTCGCTTTATAGTGAGGATCGGCATAAATATCAGCGATGCTATAAATGGGGCCTGCAGGAACTCCTGCACGATCAAGGATTTCAACAATCTCTTGCAAGGTATGACACGTTGTCCATGATTGGATGATTTCGTCAAGCATGTCGGCCACCCTGACCCGCCCCGGATTGTCCTGAAGACGGGGATCGTTTGCAAGGTCTTCTCTTCCTATCGTCGTCATCAAACGTTTGAATAGAGAGTCGCTGTTCGCACCGATCGCTACCCATTTTCCGTCAGACGTCGGATATACGTTTGATGGTGCGAGCGCCGCCGGTTGATTTCCGTTTCTCTCACGTACGCGCCCGGCGTGTACATACTCAGGGAGTATTCCTTCCAACATGCTAAAAACAGCTTCATAAAGGGCGACATCAACCACCTGTCCTTCACCGGATTTTCTCGCATCCCGGTGATACAGCGCGAGCAATGTACCGATGACTGCATATAGTGCGGCGACCGAATCGCCCAGAGATAACCCTACCCTCACTGGCGGACGATCGGGAAAACCGGTGACATACCTCCAACCGCCCATCGATTCCGCAATATTTCCAAATCCGGGTCGATCCCTATACGGGCCAGTTTGCCCGAATCCGCTTACACCTGTAATAATCAAACGCGGATTGATTTGTTTCAGTTGGTCATGTGAAAGATTCCATTTTTCCAGCGTACCCGGCTTGAAATTTTCTACCACTGCATCCGCCGTACGTATCAGCTCGCGCACGATCTTTTGCCCTTCATGATCGCGAAGGTTAACTGCAATCGATTTCTTATTTCTCTGTTGAATCATGCTCCAATAGGAATCCATTCCTTCCGGTCCGATCCCCCACTGGCGCAATTGGTCTCCGCCCAGTGATTCCACTTTGATCACTTCCGCTCCAAAATCGGCGAGTAATCGCGTTGCAAACGGCCCAGCGATAAAAGACCCCAGTTCAATGATTCGTACACCTTCCAATGGTCGGCCCATACGAAACTCTCCTTTCCTAAAACGATTGGAAAAATACATTCGTTAATTTTTTAAATATAATGATCATTATATACTAATAATGAAATCATATAATACATAATATTTCTACTATAATAACAAAAATATATTCTTAAATACCGAAAACAAAACCACCTTGGTGGCGGTTTTGTTTTGTAAAAATTCGCCCCTCTGAAGGTACGATCCGATCATAACAATTTTCTTACGGGGAATATTAGAACCATCACTTGTCTACCGGAGGACGCCGTATGTATGAGACGAAAGAAAATCTGATTGAATCAATCGTCGAATTGATCAACGAACACTTTGACATGCAGATCGTTTTAGGAGAAAACGATTTACCGATCGTTGAATCTGCACGTGAAAAAACGAACAGTTCACTCACTAATTTTCTAAACGATTTTATCAATCGAGTGGACAGTTCTGATTTGAAAGGAACTCTAAACTACTACTTTGGCAATGAATTGGACTTCGATACCCCCGAAGAATTCCATCGGTACTAACCTTGAGGTGGACATCATGGAACATGATTATAAACGTATGTCGACAGAGGAGTTGGAAGAGTTAAGCCGACAAAATGATCGTGAAAATTTTGCCATCCTGCAAGAATTGATTCGAAGAGGATGGGGAAGAGACATCCCGGATACAATGGAGGATTCCGATATGCATTTGACGGAAGACGACTTTTAATTGGAATATGAAAGGACCTTCGGAGAGAAGGTCCTTTTCATCTGTTTGGATACTTAAAAGCAACTATATACAGGAAGATTAGGATGAGCAATGGGATTACACCTAAGATCGTCCATAGAACAATCAATTGCGTTGTCATGACTCTGACTCCTTCATGTTCATTTTGAGTTAGTGTTCCCTTGCTCCTCATATTTCATGTCTCAAATACCGTCCAATCCAATGGTTACTCGGATCGACGGTCAACATCGATTGGCTCTTCTCTCTTTCCATCGATTCGATTTTGTTTCCTGACACGTATTGCTAATTTCATATGTTCCGCGATAATCTTCTGTTTCCATTGTTCGATGGGACATGAAACGCATTCGAGAAAGAGTCCTGCCTGCCTGAACGAACACCAATCGCAAATTTGCTTTTCGTAATAATCAACCGCTTCTGTAGCGTTCATATTGGGATCAGTCCGTTCAGGAAGATGACTTGACTTTGTATGTTCTCTACCGTTTCAAATCTTCTCATTCTGTTTCAAATCCCCTTTCATGCAAATTTCGATTTACTTACTGCATCGACATTCCACATCTCATGCATCCATTGAAAACTTTTCCAAATATATGTTTCCATAACGTGAACATCATATTTTATTTGCCAAGAGGTAAAATAAGAGCATTCGACTACACTTTCCTTTGTAACGATTCGTTACTATTCTGTTCAAAAAAAAGCGTCCAATCAAAACCAAGAACGGCTGCGATACGTTTCGCAACATCAACGCTTGGCCGTCTATTGCCGTTTTCAATCATTGTGTAATAATGCCGAGTAATTTTAGACTGAACAGCAACAGCTTCATGGGTCATGTTTTTTTCTTTCCGAATATTTTCAAGCCACTTGTGATTCACTTATCTTCACCTCCGTAACGATACGTTACATCTATTATAAGTCACAGAATGTTACCTAAACAAGGGATACAGTAACTTTTTGATACATTTCTTTTTCGTCACGAATTGTTACGGTATTCTAAGGATAGCGCTGGAGGTGAGAAGGATGATAGGCCAACGTTTACGCGGTTTGAGGGAAAAACGTAATTTAACACAAGAACAAGTGGCGAAAATTCTTGGCATTACAAGACCTGCCTATACACAATATGAAACCGGTAAACGCGAACCCGATCCTGAAACTCTGGCAAAACTCGCTGAAATCTATCAAGTAACAACTGATTACCTCATAAAAGGAACGAACGATCCCGCACAAAAACGATCGATATTGAACGATGTCATAGAGAATCTTACGCCAGAAGAAGTTGAACAACTGAGAACCCTTTTGCAGGAAGAAGTCGCGTTTAAAGAACTCCTTTCCTCACCAACCGAGACGATAAAAGATTTTCTTCGAGCTTGGACGATCATGCAAAAGATGAATAAAGGGAAAACGAAATAATCCCCAAGAATAACTTCCCACATAAGAATAGCCCATCCGGGCTTTTTATTTCACATGAGTTAACGAACATATGTTTGCTGCGAGCGGTAGGAGGGGTTAGAATTGAATTCAATTCCGCTGACTCGTCTTGAATCTTTGGTTGATGAACTGTTACACAAACTGGACATTCAGAATGCAAGTCAAATCGATCTTGAGTACATTGCATCCTCTCTTGGAGTCGGTTTTACATATGCCTCGTGCAAAAGTATGGCTTTTCTTGAAAAGAGATTCGTCATTATAGATGAACGTTTACAACCACTTGAACAACGTGAAGACTTTGCTCATGAATTGTGTCATATATTAATTCACACTGGATCTCAACTGAACCTCCCCGATATGTTGATCAAATTACAAGAAGCGCAAGCAAACAAAATGGCGATGCACTTACTAGTCCCTACTCGTTTTCTTATAGAGGTGATTGAGTCGGGACTGCATCATCATGTAACCCTTTCCTATCACTTTCGTGTAACTCCTTTCTTTATGAAACGCCGTTTGGAAATTTTCAAACAGAAATTGCAGCAAATTCAATATCAAAAACGATTGACCTCCACTTTGGCGCACCCTCCTACATTCAGAAGAGAAGATTCATGTGTGTGACGGATGGAACCAAAACAAACGAAAAGCTCTCCTCTTCGCAAGGAGAGCTTGTTTCTTCATTGCTGTTGTTTTGATTATGCCACCGACTTCTTCGTCAATTGCATATCTTCAGCGCGCATCTTTGACTCATCAAATTCTTTTTCCCACTTCGCGACAACGATCGTAGCCGCCGCATTGCCGATCAGGTTGACGAGCGCACGCGCCATCGAAAGGAAACGGTCAACCCCAATGATCAAAGCAAGCCCTTCCACAGGCACGACGTGTGTCGCCGCAAGCGTGGCCGCCAGTGTGATAAACCCTCCGCCTGTTACCGCAGCGGCACCTTTTGATGTGAGCATCAAGATCGCGATGATCGTCAACTGGTGCATCAAATCCAGATGAATCCCATAAATCTGCGCGATAAAGACCGCCGCGATCGACAAGTAGATCGATGTTCCGTCCAGATTGAATGAATAACCTGTCGGAACCACCAGGCCTACCACGCTCTTGGAACAACCGTAACGTTCCATC
Organism: Collibacillus ludicampi; assembly: GCF_023705585.1. NCBI lineage: Bacteria > Bacillati > Bacillota > Bacilli > Caryophanales > Alicyclobacillaceae > Collibacillus > Collibacillus ludicampi. The sequence continues at coordinate 1,962,175 of NZ_BOQE01000001.1, read as the reverse complement.
TTCTCCATAAGATTGGGCAACACCGACTCGGAGGAGGAAGTTCCGAGAACGACCACGATCTCTTCCTTGATATATTTGATCAGACGCCAGATACTAAACCCATACATTTTCGCGACCGTTCCAAGAACGACAACGATAAAAATGACCATCGTCAAATAGACGACACCGACCAGTTCAGCGAGAGGCTTTAACGTATGAATCCCAAACTTCCCGATTGTATATGACATCGCCCCGAATACGCCGAAAGGAGATAGCTTCATAATCATATCGACGAGTTTAAACATCGCTTCCGATACACGTTCGAAAAACGAAATCACTGGTTTACCACGTTCGCCGAGCGTTGACAGAGCAAGTCCAAAAAGTGTGGAAAAGAAGAGTACTTGCAACATGTCCCCTTTTGCCAAAGAATCGACGATATTTGTCGGCACGATATTGACGAGAAAATCGACTGCAGACAAGTGGGACGCGCCCTGGGTGTATTTCGAAATATCCCCTTTGCTCAAATGACTCAAATCCAAACCAGTTCCCGGTTGCAGGACATTGACCGCAACCAAGCCGATCAAGAGCGCGAAAGTTGTAACGATTTCAAAGTATAAAATCGCTTTTCCCCCGATCTTCCCTATTTTCTTGACATCCCCCATCCCCGCGATACCGACGGTGATGATAGAGAAGAGAAGAGGTGTAATCACCATTTTGATCATATTGATAAAGACATCACTGAGTACCTGGAACTTCGCTGCTAAAGAAGGATCAATCAGACCGAATAGGATACCGAGAATAGCAGCGATCAATACTTGAATAGCCAATGAACTGCGTTTCATTTCGACCCTCCATCTATGGTGAAAACTCTTTCATAATCATTAGCGTATCGAAGTGTTCATAAATCTGTCAAAAGCAGTATTTCAATTTCCTCACTACATGGTGTCTACTTTTCAGTCGATTGTTTCCGTTTTCATGGTATTATGTCGATTTCTTTCGATTTTTGTAAATCAGATAGATATTTAGGAGCAGGCGCTGAACTTTGGTGAAAAAAATCCCTGCATCGAAAAAGCTCACGGCTTGAGCGTGAGCTTTTCGTTATGGAATCATCCAAGAAAATACACTGTATTGCAAATACGTAATGACACAAATCGAAAGAACCAAAATGATACTATGCTTGACAGTAAAGAGAAACAACTTGGATTCATTACCAGGCATCCCCACTGCGGCACAAGCAACCGCAATGGATTGCGGGGAAATCATTTTTCCCATAACCCCTCCACTACAGTTTGCCGCCACCGCTAACACCGGTTTCATTCCTACACTCGTTGCCGACACCTTCTGCAAGTTTCCGAATAGCAAATTGGAAGATGTATCTGATCCGGTAATAAAGACCCCTAACCAACCTAAGATGGGGGAAACGAACGGGAACAAAGCTCCTGTTGATGCAACCGCTTTACCTAAAGTTACACTCATTCCCGAAGCATTCGTTATATAGGCAAATCCAACGACAGAACAAATTGTTAAAATTGGGAACTTCAATTCGCTGATGGTTTCCCCAAAGGTAAGGAACCAATCTTTCCAGGAAATGCTTAACATGAATTTAGTCACAAGAGCTGCCAGTAAGACTGCCGTTCCTGCTGCTCCTAAGAGTTCAAGTTTGAATACGGCAGCGACTGGTTTTCCATTGGATATCACGAGATTATGAAGACCTGGAACAGCCGGATGAAAACTCAACGCTTTCCCAATACTATTCATGGCAACTAAGAATCCATTGGATCCTTTGTAATTACCGATCAAGGCATCTTTAAATCCATTGACACCCCAAAGAGTGATAAACAAGGTTAAAACAAGGAAAGGAGACCAAGCTTTAAGAATTTGTCCTCCCGTATAACGTTCAGCGGTTGCAGCTACTTCAACTATCCCCCCCTCTTGCTGCTGAAAACGATGAATGTGTTTAGGCTTCCAAACTTTCAAGAAGACCGTCGTACAGATCATTGAAACCAACGCCGAAAGGATATCGGGCAATTCCGGGCCTAAAAAGTTAGAAGATAGAAATTGTGAAAGTCCGAAAGAAATCCCAGTCACTAAGATTGCAGGAAGCACTTCTTTTGTTTTTTTCCAACCTACCATCACAAAAACCATGTAGAATGGGATCAATAAAGAAATGAACGGCAATTGGCGTCCAATCATTTTGGAAATATCCATAGCAGGAAGACCCGTTGGTCCAGCGACAGCGATAACCGGTATTCCAATCGATCCAAAGGCAACCGGCGCCGTATCCGCGAACAAACACAATCCAGCAGCATAAAGCGGATTAAAACCTAGACCGACGAGCAAAGAAGCACAAATGGCTACAGGGGTTCCAAAACCAGCAGCTCCTTCTAAAAAGGCCCCGAAACAAAAAGCGATGAGAAGAGCTTGTAAACGAGTGTCTTCTGTAATGGAAACAATCGAGGAACGGATAATATGAAATTGACCGGTTTTTACTGTTAATTTATACAAAAAGACAGTCGTTATGATAATCCATGCAATCGGTGTTAACCCATAGACGGCTCCTTGTACCCCGGACATGATTGCCATCGTCACAGGCATTTTATAAACTACCACAGCGATCATCAAAGAAATGATCAAAGTCAGTACTCCGGCATAAATTCCTTTCATCCGCTTGATGGCTAAAGCCCAAAAAAAGAAAAGCGTGGGAACGATAGCAACCAAAGCTGACCACCCCAGACTTCCTCCGACAGGGGTAAAATTTTGGGTCCATGTCATACTTTTCACCTCATCTCTGATTTTTTGGAAGCGATTACAACAATGCTATTATTCCTTATAAAACGTGACCTAACTTTTTAACACTTTCCCTCCTTTTTCTTTTGAATTATAAAAAATCAAAAAACTAAATTCATCATCTTATAAGGTCATCTGATGAATTTGTGCTCGTTTTGTATTATATGGACATCTTGGAAAATAAGCAAGTGCTTTGCGAATTTTTATATGATTTTTTCTACTTATGATTATTCTGTTTAGTTAGGTAGAAAAGTCATTTCTTGTTCCTGTATCCAGCTACTTTTTAGTCTATACAAATTTTTCGGAATATGATATTGAGTAAATAGATTACATTCATCTGATGATCTGCTAAATTGGATGAAAATGGGGGCGGCTCTATGTTGGACACTAAACAGGAAAAGAAGATCACACCAGAAATCAAAAAACAACTCGTATCCATAGTGGGTGAAAAATGGTATTTGGATAGTCCCAATGAATTATATGCGTATTCGTATGATGCGACACCGATTTTTCAGTCCATGCCTGAAGCCGTCATCATGCCTGCAAATACACAAGAAGTATCCGCTCTATTAAAGATCGCCAATGAACACCGGATTCCGATTATTCCTCGAGGCTCAGGTACCAATCTTGCGGCAAGTACAATACCGGTATGCGGCGGCATCGTCTTAAATATGAATCGTTTCAATCAAATTTATGAAATTGATCAAAAAAATTTAACCGTTACGGTAGGGCCCGGTGTGGTGACTGCTGATCTGCACAAAGCCGTGGAAGCCGTGGGACTCTTCTATCCTCCCGATCCGGGAAGTATGAGAATCTCCACTGTCGGCGGGAACCTGGCCCAGTGTGCGGGAGGAATGAGGGGTCTCAAATACGGAGTCACCAAAGATTACGTGATGGGGCTTGAATATGTGTTGCCGTCAGGAGAAGTATTGCGTTGCGGTGGAAAAAACGTCAAGGATGTGGCGGGGTATGATATGACAAGGCTTTTGGTCGGTTCCGAGGGAACCCTGGCAGTGATCACGGAAATTACCCTGAAGCTTCTCCCTCTGCCAGAGACCAAACGAACATTGGTTGCCTATTTTACCAACCTGGTAGATGCGGCAAGGACGGTAGAGAAAGTAATTGCCTCCAAAATCATTCCGGCCACCATGGAGTTCCTGGATCAGGGAACCATGAAGGTTGTCGACGATTTTGCCAAACTCGGATTGCCCTTGGACATGAAATCGATGCTTCTCATTGAACAGGATGGACCCGAAGACCTGGTTGTCCGCGATATCGGTAAAATCGCCGAAATCGCCCGAGAGCAAGGAGCCGCACAGGTACAAGTGGCGCAGACGATGGAAGAGGGTGCGAAGCTCTTGGCAGCCAGACGTGCGGCTTTATCCGCTTTATCCCGCTTAAAACCGACAACGATTCTGGAAGATGCGACTGTACCGCGTTCCAGACTTGCCGAGATCGTAGAAGATATCGAACGCATTGCAGAAAAATACCAGGTACAAATTTGTACTTTTGGCCATGCGGGAGATGGAAATCTTCACCCGACCTGTCTGACTGATGAAAGGAACCGGGAGGAAATTCGGCGGGTGGAGCAGGCTTTTGAGGAGATCTTCCAAGCGGCGCTTCGCCTGGGCGGAACCATCACCGGGGAACATGGTGTAGGAATGGCAAAAATGAACTACTTGCACCTCAAAGTAGGGGATGGCGGGATCGAGCTGATGAAACGGATTAAAGAGGCTTTTGACCCGAATAACATCATGAATCCTGGAAAACTATTTACGAACAGCCAACGCCGCAGATTGGTGGTGAAACAATGAGTACAACTGTTAAAACAATTGAAAATCAACCTGCCTGTACATCTCTCGCGTCGGACGGAACGAAGAATCTCTTGTTGGAAACATTCGATATGGAGGAAATCTTGAACTGTATGCATTGCGGTTTCTGTTTGCCCTCCTGTCCAACCTATCGCCAAACCGGACGGGAATCCTACAGTCCCCGGGGACGGATCGCTTTGATGAAGGGCGTTGCCAAAGAACAACTTCCCATTGATGCGGAATTTGAGAAAAATATGTTCGCCTGTTTGGGGTGCCGCGCCTGTGAAACCGCTTGCCCTGCCGGCGTTCCTTATGGCAGTTTGATAGAAACCGCTCGTGTCGTCGTCGAGCAAAATAAAAAGAAATATAAAAAGCCGCCACTTGTCCGGCGAATGGTATTTAAACATCTCTTTCCCCATCCACAGCGGATCAAGGCATTAGGAACCGCTTTATGGGTCGCACAGGCGAGTGGATTGCAGAAATTCGCCAACAGGACCGGCATGATCCACATGCTTCCCAAGCCCATGGCAGAAATGCAACAAGCGGTGAAAAAAATAGCCTCCCCCTTGGAAAGGAAAAAGCGAAAGCCCGTACTTAATGCGGAGAAAGAGAAGCTCTTTACCGTGGGGCTGTTTACCGGTTGTGTCATGGACGTTATGTTTTATGAGACCAATCAGGCGACGGCGAGGCTATTGAGCAAAGCGGGTTGCGAAGTCGTGTTTGTCGAGAATCAAGCCTGTTGCGGCGCTTTGCACGCACATTCCGGGGAATTGGACGGAGCGATCGAACTGGCCAAACGGAACATTGAGGCCTTCGAAAAAGCAAACGTAGATTATATTGTGAACAATGCCGGGGGATGCGGAGCGGCGTTGAAAGATTACCATCACTGGTTTCATGACGATCCTGAATGGAAAGAACGGGCCATGGCTTTTGTCGCAAAAGTCAGAGATGCCAATGAGTTGCTTGCGGAGTTGCCCCCATTGACTTTCAAACCACTTCATGCACGGGTGACATACCAGGATTCCTGCCATCTGGCCCACGGACAAGGTGTGCGCAACCAACCGCGTCAACTCCTGCGAAGCATTCCCGGCATTGAGTATATAGAACTGGAGAATGCCGACAGTTGCTGCGGCTCAGCGGGGATTTACAATCTGATTCAGTATGAGATGTCGATGCAAATTTTGGATGACAAGATGGAACATGTGAAAAAGACAAAGGCCCAAATCCTTGTGACCTCCAATCCCGGTTGTTTACTGCAAATGCGACAAGGAATCATCCGCGAAGGTCTGCAGGATAAAATGGAAGCAGTTCACATTATGGATCTTCTGGATCGGGTTCTATAGATTTCATCCTTTGATATTCGTATGCAATGTTTTACCGATAATAAATGACCCAAAGTGTTTCGAAGACATCTCCATCACGGAAAGGAGCCGGAGAAAGATCCGGCTCACCCATTACGATCGACGACGCTATTCCGTTATGCCGCTTTTTTTGCTGACCAATCCATGATCCCAATAACCGCCCACAATACGAACGTAACGACCACCATCAGGATAAAGAATCCACCTGCATGAATGAGCAAAGCCATAAACCATACATTGCTCAGAATAAAGTGAGAAGTACGCAAATACTTGTTGCGAACACGCTTATACAACCATCCATAAATGGCTAATCCCAGTAAAAGGATGAAGGCAGCTACTCCTGTGAGAAGTTTTGGATGATGAAGATCCGTGATCAAATAATACCCTCCATGTATGATGATCAGAACCAACGCAATCCAGCCGGTGTACGTATGCAAGGAGTAAATCCTTTTTGACATCTTTTTCAGTGATTGAGAAGGGGAGGTAAGCTTTTTCTTGAATAGAAACCACCAATAACTGAAAACTCCGCAGAAAATTGCAATATTCCCCAAGATGGTGAAATCGAAATGATTCTTTCCTTCCCGAGGAGGTATACCCGTATGTGATCCTGCCGGAGGATGTACACCAGCAGGAGATCCCTGTGGATGGAGTGGCATTGTATAATAAGAGTAGATGACAAGCAAAACGCTAACGAAAGCGACCAATATTGCTGGAATCAAAACACGACGGCCTTGGTTCATAGGAATTTCTCCTTTACTTTTATCGTTATTGCTTCAAGCGTTCCTAATAAAAAATTCAAGTCTCTTCCATTCCATGTAAACTACCTGTTACGTATGTCTAAAGGTATCATCTGCGACTCTTGTAACCCTACTTGCTTCATAGAATCGATTCCATTCTTCTGTTTTCCTGTTTTTCTGCTACTAATAGTTCGTCTATGTAGGCAAGCAAGTCAGCGCGCAACTCCTGACGTGCAAGTGCAAGTTTAATCGTAGCTTGAATGTAACCCAGTTTATCTCCGACATCGTAACGTTCGCCTGCAAGCGGAAGCGCGAGCAGTGAATGATCTTGGCACAATTCTTTCAACGCGTCCGTCAGTTGGATCTCCCCGCCTTTTCCCGGCTTCAAGCGTTCTAAGATCGGAAAGATCGATGGCTTTAAAATATACCTTCCCATCACCGCCAGATTTGACGGTGCTTCTTCCACAGATGGCTTTTCAACAAGATCCTGTACCCATAGCGCTTCCCCCGCGTCTTGCCAAGCATCGGGATGCAGTTTCACAATGCCGTATTTCCGCACATCATGAGGCGCTACCGGTTGGACGCCCACCACTTCTGTATCAAACCTTTCATATATGTCCATCATCTGTCTAAGTGCCGGTTTATCGGAGACCATAATATCATCGCCGAGCAACACGGCAAACGGTTCTTTCCCGATAAATTGCTGAGCACACAAAACCGCATGTCCTAATCCCAAAGGTTCTTTCTGTCGAATGTAATGGATGCTCGCCATCTGTGAAATTTCGCGAACGGTTTTCAGCATCTCTTTTTTTCCGCTTTCTGCGAGTAATTTTTCCAACTCGATGGATTTGTCGAAATGATCTTCAATCGATCGTTTATTCCGTCCCGTCACCACAATGATGCTTTCAATCCCCGATTGTACAGCTTCTTCTACAATGTATTGAATAGCCGGTTTATCGACAATCGGCAGCATTTCTTTCGGTTGGGCTTTCGTGGCTGGCAGAAATCTTGTTCCCAGTCCTGCCGCGGGAATGACTGCTTTTTTAATTTTCATGAAATCCCCTCCCTTGCTTTTTGGTTTTCCGTAAATACCCAACATCGGCTTCCCATAAAGTTCACTACGATGCCGCCCCCTGAAGCCATACACTTGCTCAACCAAAGATTCAAATGATTTACATCATGTAAGATGAAAAGCAGACCGGATGATACCAGTAAGGACAGCCCGTTTACGATGATAAACTTCGCAACCTCCAAGACGTTCGCTTTGCGTGTAACCCGGAACGTCCACGTACGGTTGAGAAAGAAACTGTTCACGACACCGGCTGAATAGGAAAGCATCTGGGAAAACAGGTATGATCCTCCGCCCAGCGTCAGAAGAAAAAAGGTAGTAAAGTCTACTGCCGCATTTCCTACCCCCACGGTACAATACCGCAAGAACTGGACAGCACTGTCCTTATTGTTGAACACTCCAGCTCACCTCTTTTGGCTTGGAATTTTCAACTTTTTGTTTGTTCCGAAGGATATAGAGCGGTCGATTTTTCGTTTCATCGTAAATTCTGCCGACATACTCTCCGAGGATCCCCAAAATGATGAGGATCACGCCGTTTAGCAGCAGGAGGCAGGCAATGAGCGACGCCCATCCAGGAACCGTACTGGTAGTGAATAATTTTAGCCCCAAAGTGATAACGAGATAGATAAAACTTGCGAACGAGATCACAAAACCCAGGTATGTGGCTAATTTCAACGGTTTATAGGAAAAAGATGTGATCGCATCCATCGAGAAGCGAATCATTTTCTTCAGCGGATATTTTGTTTTTCCTGCAAATCGGCATCGATAATCACAATGGCGTCCCCGCGAGCATAATCCATGCCCGCGGTAATCGCGATTTGATGCCCGAAATTTCGCGAGAAATCAAGCAGCTTGACGCACTTGTCCGATTCAGCAAATCCTTCGATGATTTCAGCCGTCCGATCCCGGCTTCCATCATTAACAAACAGCAATTCATACGGTTCACCAATGGACGCCATGACCCTTGTGAGCCGACGATAGGTTTCATGAACAACGGCTTCTTCATTGTAGACAGGAATTACAATAGAATATCGAATAGGCCCATTCATTCTCTCTCCTCCTAATTTTGTTCGTTGATTTTGTATAGTGTCTTCTCCTCGCCCCTCCCCATAGGATCTCCTTGAGAAGTGTCCGATTGCCACTCGGACTTGGGAACCTCCGTGCTGTGCGCGCGTATCCAATCCATCACTTCGCTTCTGCCACCTCTTCCTCCAAAACCGGAGCCGGAAGGGATCAAGAAATATTTCACTTCTCTGTTTTTCACCATTTCTTGCAATTTCTCCACCGTGAGAATGGGATCGGAGCCTGAAAACCCACCCATAGCCATGACAGCTTTTCCCGTTTCAATAATATACGGTGCGGCCGAAGGGGCATCCATGGTCGCAAAAAGGTACTTTTCTCCCGTATTATGTTGGGTTACATATGCAAGCAATTTCGCATTGATACCGGTGTTAGGTCCGTCTCCCATCCTTGATCTTGGGCCGAACCCTTGTTGATTTGGTCCAGCCTGTGGCAACATGCTATTGCCGCCATACAGGATCGGTGTTGCCGCCCAGTACAATGGCGCCACCAGCAATGCCAGCATTCCTGCCATTGCGGCGATGGAGGACAGCTTCTGTTTCTTTGCGGCAAGAATCAATACAAGCGATAAACCGATGCCTGCCGTTCCGATGCCGATCAACCATCCTATACCGATCTGCTTTTGGTAGGGCTGCAGTACATACAGTTCAAAAACTGTAGTAGCCAGAAGGCCCGATGGCAGCAGCCACATTTTCCATCCTTCTTTGTTCCGGTATTGGTTCCAAAGCTCTACCCAGCCAGCTCCAGCGAGCGCCGCTATCGAGGGGGCAAGCATGATCAGATAATAGTGATGGAAGAAACCCGCTACGCTGAAAAACGCCATGGATGGAAGCAACCAGGCCAACCAAAATAAAGTCTCCTGTTGTTTTTCAGTCAGCGGATTCCTTCGGCGAATACCTGCCAGCAAACCGACGCAGGAAAAAGCTACAAAGGGAAGAAGCCAACTGATTTGTCCGGAAAGTTCGGTTTGAAACAGACGAAGCGGACCTGCCTGACCAGTACCGAACGCACCGCCGCCCCCTCGTCCTTGAGGTCCGCCTCCGCCGAATCCGGGCATAGGTCCTTGTTTTCCATTACCGTCCGGAGTGAACCCTTCCGGCCTGTTGTTCCCTTCCTGCTTCATTTGTTGTTGGTTCGGCTTGGGGCCAGGACCCATTCCCCCCCTGTTCATTCCCGTGAGGCGAGAGATCCCGTTATAACCTAATGCAAGCTCTATGACGGAGTTTGTTTGACTGCTTCCGATATAAGGACGATTTTCCTGCGGGATGGAATCGACGACAACAGCCCAAGAAAGGGATACGCCAGCCATGATAACTGTTGACGCTGCGAGGATGGCCAATTTCTTTCTCCACTCACCCTTAAAAGCGAGGAGGTAAAACAAGTAAAAAGCCGGTACGACCATGTACGCTTGAAGCATTTTCATATTAAAGCCGACACCGATCATGGCAAAGGATCCAAGAACCCAAGCCATCTTCTGATTCCGTATTCCCCGGAACAACATCGAGATTGCGAGGAGAAGCGTAAAGACCAATAGGCTGTCAATATTATTCGTTCGGCTCACCGCAGCAGCGATCGGTGTGCATGCCAGAATCAAGCTCGTGAATCGGGCAGCTGTTTTACCGAAAGTAGGCTTGACGAGCGAATACATGAGTAAAACAGAACCGACGCCGGCCAAAGCCTGCGGAAGAATGACGCTCCATCCGTGAACCCCGAAGATATAGGCGAATATCGTCTGGATCCAAAACGCGACCGGCGGTTTATCCACCGTAACGAATCCGGCCGGATCAAAAGAAGCGTAGAAAAAATTGTGAAAGCTCTGCAGCATACTGGTTACGGCTGCCGTGTAATAGGAATTGGCATACTTATCCCTCCATATGTTGTAAATATTCAGGAAAGCGGATAGGAAGGCAATGCCTATCAGGATCCTATCGAAGCGTTGACCTTGTTTCGGTCTCATGAACACGTTCCCCCCTTTATTCATCATGTTTCTTTTACGCGATGGCATTCCCCGTGAGCTATGTGCTTTTTCCTCTTACGATAATAAATCCCCTAGCTGAATTGACCCTTAACGGTAACTGAACGTTGATTGAGTGATAGCTGAACATATGCTGAAAAAGTAGTAGACTCGTAAACAACAAAAACGGCATTCATACACGGGTCAATCGTGCATGAATGCCGTCATTGAGTCGGCCGTTATGATTCATTCGTTTGGAAGCCAAACACAAAATGTGCATCCTTCTCCCTCTTTACTCATAACGCGAATGGTTCCTCCATGAATGTCTACAATGGATTTGGTGATCGATAAACCTAAACCGGCTCCCCCGTATTTGCGCGTTCGGGAGGAATCGCTGCGGTAAAATCGATCAAAGACGTAAGGGAGATGGTTTTCGCTGATCCCCGGTCCGTTATCCTGAACGGACAATTGCACTCCGTTGTTCTTTCTGGACAATGAAATTTGGATATGACCCTTTTCTGGATCCGTATGCTGAACCGCATTATGAAACAGATTCAAAACCACCTGTTTCATTTTATCCGTATCATATTTGCATTTCAGGTCTGGTTCGATCAAAAAGCTCAGCCTTCTGTTACCAGCCAGAATACGAAGCTGCGGTTCCATTTCCCGGATAACGATATCCAACAAGCCTTCCGTAAGCTCAATATGAGGTGTGCTGTCGAGTTTGGCCAAGAGAAGAAGATCATGTACCAATTTATTGAGTCGTTCCGATTCGCTATGCATGCTTTTTAACGCTTTATGCAGTTGATCTGGTTGATTGGCCGCGCCGCGGAGCAATACCTCCAAAAATCCATGAATGGAGGTTAACGGCGTGCGAAGCTCATGAGAGGCGTCCGCTATAAAACGACGCATTTGTTCCTTGGTTTCTCTTTCCGCTTCAAAGGAAGCTTCCAGCCTCTCCAGCATTCCGTTAAAGGATTCCGCCAAACGATCGATTTCCATCTGTCCTTGCCGGGTTGGAAAACGCCTTGCCAAATTCCCCGCATCGATTTGTTCCGCGATTTCTACCATATTGAACAAGGGAACCAACGTTCTTCTAAGTACCGGTAAAAAGCCAAGCAATCCAAAGAACATGGCAATGAGGGAAAGCAGCAAAAAATTGAGCAGTTGACGAATAAGCAGCTCCTTGAGCGGTCTTGTCAAAGTACTTACTTGAACGACGCCAAGCACATGTCCGTGGCCTGAAGCAATCGGTTGTAATACCAATAACTGTTCCTCTCCATCATCTGCATCAATTACTTTGTAGTTCAGACGGGGTTTTTTCTTCAATACATCCAAATACTCTTGCGTATCCAATCTCGGGGGATTCATATGGCCTGGCCCCTTCGACAATACGAAATAGTTACCCTTCCCATCGATAAATGCAAGGTTTGCGTCAGGAATAAAAAAAAACGGCGGTCGCATGTTTCCATGTTCCGAATTTGTACAGAGTTGCTGCCAGGCATCAGGAGGAATCGACATAATCTGACTTTGAATGCTGGCTGCCTTATCTCTGTAAATAACCTCCCGCATAAAAGCATATTGAAGGAGGCCGATGAGAACAAGCAAAACAGCAAGGATCAGCAGGGATCTGGATAATAGCTGAATCCGGAGTGAATGAAGAGCAAAAAATGATTGGAATCGAACGCTTACCTTTTTGTTCATGACAGATCAACCCGGTATCCGGAGCCGCGTATGGTTCGTATTAATTGGTGGTCTTTGTCGTTTAATTTCTCTCGCAGTGAGCTTATATACACTTCAACAATATTTTCCTCTCCCTTGAAATCATATCCCCATACTTTATCCAGAATCATCGTTTTACTTAATACCAACCCATGATTGAAAACTAAAAATTTAAGGAGTTCATACTCTGTTGGGGACAATTCCAGAACGCGGTTTTCGAATCTGATTTCTTTGCGGCGGTCATCTATATGAAACGGCCCGATCACGACTTCCCCAAATAAGTTTGGAAATTGATTTCGGATTCTGGCATAAATCCTGGCCAGCAACTCCTCAAAACTGAACGGTTTTCCCATGTAATCATCGGCCCCAAGCGTAAGACCCTTCACCCGATCATCTACTTCATCCTTGGCTGTCAGCATGATCACCGCCACATTCTCCATTTTTTTGAGCATTCGGCATACTTCGAAACCGTCCATTCCGGGCATCATGACATCAAGTATTGCGACATGCGGGTAAAATTGCTTCAATAGGGTAATGGCTGTCATGCCATCCTGAGCGGTTCGTACTTCAAATCCTTCATTTTGCAAACCGATCTCTAAAAATTGTAATATATTCGGTTCATCATCCACTACTAATATTTTAATTCCCTTTAATTGTTGCATCCCTGACCCACCTTCGTTGTTGTCTTTCTCTTTACGTTGTTATCATTCTTTTTATATTATCATGGTCAGAACTGAAACCGCGCTGAACGGACACTGAAAATTTACTGAAAGTCAGTAGTCTCCATTAATCAGACCCGTCAATTAAGCAGTTAATCGTTCATTCCGATCATCACTTGCTCTCAAAAGGAAGTCTGTCATTCGCTATAGTTCTTGGGTTAGCTTTTGTGGTCGCGTCCCAAAATTTCATTCTGCGATGAAATCTTTCAGGTGATTGATCAACTTACTTGACATACTTACAGTCTTTTATATAAAGTATAAGTATCCCCCCCGGGGGGAGGGGTTCTAAGAGAAGATGTACGGAGTGAGAATTATGTCCTCCCATAAATTACCTGAAGTGATCAGTCGTCTTTCAAAAATTGAAGGACATATCCGCGGAATTAAGAAGATGGCAGAAGAAGGACGTAGTTGTGATGAATTACTTTTACAAATAAGTGCGGTAAAATCAGCCATAAATAATGTAGGAAAGTTGATATTAGAGGATTATTTAGAAGATTGTGTTGTGGAAGGAGTTCGTAAGCAGAACGACCAAGAAACGGTTGAACGTTTGAAAAATGCTTTGAAGAAGTTTATTTAATGGAACTGTGCATGAAAGAGTCTCCATTATAAAAGAAATGAAGACCCCTCCAAATGCTTACGAGAGATCTTCGAAATATTCGGTTATTGGTTCAGTTGTGAATGAGAAGTTAATGGTTTCCTTCGCAAACTTATGAATCCAAAACAGAGAAGCATCAACACGAATAGAATGGCTCCAACGATTTCGAAATCGAGTTCAGCTTCCGGATAGAAGAATGTCAACGCTTCATAAAAAGAAACACCATATGCAAGAGCTACAATTACCCATCCCATCACTCTTGAAGCCGATTGCCCAAGCTTGCTTGATTGGCTGATCATTCGATAGGTTACCCATGAATCGATTGTATCTGTGGTCATCATACCAATCATGAAGGTAAGTCCTAAGATTAAGGGCATATGGCTGCCAGAATTGCCTGTTGCGAGTGCCCAGACAGAGGTTTGACTCACCGTATCAGCTGCCATCGCAAATACGCCGCCAATTAAAATAACGAGAAATGGATTGGTCGTCTCCCTCGCGATCCTCGGAATGAATTTTCCTTTGATTCCACGAAGCTCAAAATCACTTTCAGTAGACTTGGTTCGTATAAGATTTAAGATATTCAAAGTTCCGATCATAAACAATGAAGTAATCGATACCCACGTTACAACCGTATCGAAGTAATCTGGAAACTGAAAATTCTTGATAAACAAGCCGAGAATGACTGCCACACTCGCAACAACAAGTCCATGACCAAATGAGAACAGTGTACCAACCCAACGAGCAATCGGACTATTCATTCGCCAATTGTAACGGGTCAAACCATCGATACACGCCAAATGATCTGCATCCAGTCCATGACGAAGACCTAGTACGAATACAAGAAAGATTAACGATAGAGTTTCCACTCGTGATACCTCCTTGTCGTTCACTTTTGTTCATTGACGTAATATTCCCGAATCTCACTCGCGAACAACATTCTGACATCCGTACCGGAAGGAAAGAACAATCAACGAAGGATTGTCTTTCCTTTGGTACATTTATCCCGTTTCTGTCTGTATGTCTATTTCTGTGTACATAACTTTTATTTCAATGCCCGTCATAGACCCTCGAGCTTTGTAACTCACCAGTCCTTCCGGCGCCGTTTGTTCCATCAATAATTCCGCCAGCGGAACCATTACATATTTACGCACCGCTCTTTTTAAAGCGCGTGCTCCATACTTCCTGTCATATCCCTTTTCAAGCAGAAATTCTTTCGCGGAAACATCAAGTTCCAGCTCACAGCCGTATCTTCGAAGTTTTCGGTTGATCTGCTCCGTAAACAAATCAATGATCTCGAATAGTGTCTGTCGAGTCAGCCAATTGAAGGTGATGATGTCGTCGATCCGATTGATAAATTCGGGTCGAAAACTGCTTTCAAGTCTTCTTTTGATGAGATGATCGAGAATCGTTTCATTTTCCTTAACTTTCCAGTTTACAGGATTTAAGAAATGAATAGCCTGTTTGGCAAGAAAAGAAAATTTGTTATCGGCAAAGCTTTGGATTTCTCTTGCCCCCAGGTTGCTGGTCATAAAGATCAGGGTGTTACGAAAATCAATCGTCTCTTCACCCGACGCGATGGTCATGACGCCGTTGTCGAACACGTTCAGTAACGTTTGGATCACCTGCGGACTTGCCTTTTCAATTTCATCGAATAATAGGATCCCCGGCCTGCTGTAAGATCCTTCGATTTTTTCCTTGTCAAAGATGGTAGAACCTTCCCGGCTCCCGACATATCCGGGAGGAGCGCCTGTCAGCGCCGCGGCATAATGATCGAGAGACAACGTATTCATGTCCACTCGGCAAAACGATTCCCGGCTCCCGTGGATCGCTTCTGCCAGAACGCGGACAATTTCCGTTTTCCCGACGCCGGTTGGACCCAAAAACAACCCGATGTACAAAGGTTTGTCCGGATCGGCAATATCAGCCCGCACAATTTTCAACATGTTTTCGATGCTTTTCAGCACATGTTCCTGCCCGAGAATTCTATTCCGTAGCCTCTTCATGACCTCTTCCACATCAAACCGGAAACGGGTCTGAATTTTACGGATCGGTTGATCAGCAGGCGAGTCAGTCACATCAGGCACTCTCTGTTTTTCCTCCATCTCTTTCCGCCTTCGTTCGGCCGCATAATATTCCAGCTTGTCATTGATAAATGGCATGGTGCTTCTCCCCCGCTCGTCTGCTTGTGGGAAAAAGGAGCCAGACCCTTCCAAGCACTGACTCCTTCCCTAATGGGTTATTTTGATTTGCCTGCCGCCAGCACTTTGCCTTCGTGCGGAATCCCTTCAATCGGACACTCGGCGGTTCCGACTGTGGACCGGGTGATTTTTTCCACGTTTTCACGAGCCTGTTCCGCATCTAATACCCATGTGCGGTAGAAGTCATACGGACATTCTGCGACACCTTTGTCTCCGTCGCCCGCATTGATCAAGCCGGTATAACCCCTATGCAAAAGCTTGAAGAGGTGGTTTTGCGATTGCGAATTCCTGCGGAAATCACGGATTTGCGAAATCGAAATCTCCGCATATTGAATGCCGTTCTCTTCCGTACCGCACTCCCCGAGTGTCCGTCCATCGAATCCAATGATCGCGGAATGTCCAAAGTAGGAATACACACCGTCAAAACCGGTCGCGTTCGCAACCGCAACATACGTGTTGTTCGCCCAAGCCATTGCTTTCGCCATGATAATTTGCTGTTCCTTGGCCGGATACATGTAACCTTGGCAACGGACGATCAATTCGGCGCCTTTCATCGCGCAATCACGCCAAATTTCCGGATAGTTGCCATCGTCGCAAATAATCAGGCTCATTTTTAGTCCCTTCGGTCCTTCTGAGACAAAGGTTTTGCCGCCTGGATACCATCCCTCAATCGGGCACCAGGGCATAATCTTTCTATATTTCTGAACAATCTCGCCTTTATTGTTCATTAAAATCAGAGTGTTGTACGGGGGTTTGTTCGGATGATCTTCATGCTGTTCCCCTGTGAGAGAAAACACGCCCCAGGTGTTAGCCCTCCGGCAAGCTTCGGCAAAGATTTCAGTTTCTTCACCCGGTATGGTGGAAGCGGTTTCATACATTTCTTTCGGATCATACATGATTCCGTGGGTGCTGTATTCCGGAAAGATGACCAAATCCATACCCGGAAGCCCCTGCTTCATACCGACAACCATGTTCGCAATATTTCTCGCGTTCTCCAAAACTTCCTCTCTCGTATGCAAACGCGGCATCTTGTAGTTGACGACGGCCACTCCTACAGTATCGAAACTGCTTGAGATATCTCCGTGTCTCATTTCGAACACTCCCTCTATGAAAAATTAATTGTTTATCGCATTCATTGCTTTTTCTCAACCTATTCGATATAATACTTTGGGAATTGAAGTTAGATTTAGTAACGAGAGTGTGCTTGTTTAGAAATGGGACAACATTACATTGTCCCATTTTTTTTATTATTTAATAAAAAATCTCATCTCGTTCCCCAGTGAGAAACTCGTTGGCACGGGTCTCGATATCGCGCTTGTCTAACATCCCTGTTTCCACGACGAGTCGTTCTAAGGCTTTTAGCCATTGCTCATAGTAGTTCCAGTCAGGGTTATCTTTTTTCTCATTGGTCTCCCACTTAGCGATCTCCTGGATCAAGCGATCCCGGAAATCATCCCATGAGGTATAACGCTTTTCCTCGTACAACGCAAGAACTACACCAAAAGAGAGTCTTTCCCAGGGATCTTGGAAGTCTAATTCTCCGTTTTTTCTGGGTGGAGCGGTTTCCTCAGGCATATACGCAATGATTGATTCAACAGATGTAGTCTCACAATTTTTCATGGGTTACCTCCTATCGTACAGTAGCCGTAGGCGGCTCTACTATGGCAACACCAATCATGGCATCCCGAGTAACGAGTTGTGCAAGTTCTTCCTCCGTCATTCCTTCAGTACCCTCTGGTCTTTGCGGTAATACCATGAATCGTACTTCTGAACTGCTGTCCCATACCCGGATTTCGACAGATTCAGGCAACTCTAAACCGAATTCTTGAAGTACCTTTCTTGGCTCTTTTACAACCCGAGCCCGATAAGCCGGTTCTTTGTACCATGAAGGCGGTAAACCAAGCAAGGGCCAAGGATAGCATGAACATAGGGTGCAGACGACCACATTGTGTACAGTATCCGTATTTTCCACGACCCGGATAATTTCTCCCTGCAGACCATAGTATCCGAGTTCTTTTAATACAGTCACTGGATCTTCCAGCAATCTTTGTTTGAAAACGGGATCTGTCCAAGCCTTAGCGACGACCTTGGCTCCGTGCATGGGTCCAAGCTCATGTTCATAGTGTTGTACAACCCTATCGATCGCGTCATTGGAAAGGAGCCCTTTCTCGATAAGCAGCGATGCGATCGCGTTTGCGCGTGCCCCCCAATACGATTGCGGACGTGGATGGTGATGGGGGAAACGGGGATCTACTTTGTGATTATGAGACGTAATTTTGTGATCAGTCGTCATACGAAACTCCTCCTCTTATAAACGATTAGTGTGAAACAGGTTCCAAATAACTTTCCCAAAGATCGACATAAACTGAATCTTTCTGTTTGACCCCCCATAATTCTTCGGCTTCAAAACGCACGCGATAGATATATTGCGGGTTTTCTCCTCTCCTATGAGCGGCATCATCAGGGAAAACATGAGCCCCATACACTTCATCGATGACACCATACTTGTCACGAACGTAACGGGGGAATCTTGTATGACCCGTAGGGTGAATGTTCCTTGTCTTTATCCTCTGTCCCACCTCGAACCGGGGAGGAGACGATATTTCGCGTTCCGGAGACAAGCCTTCCAGCAGGGCTTTTTCTACAAGCTTTACTAATTCCGGATCTTCACGGTGCGGTAATTTTGTATCCGGTTTCTCCAAGAAAGCTTGTGTTCGAGCTTCGAGCTCTTCAGCGCTCAATACTCCCGTATCTAATAAGTTGTATTCGACGGTCGCAACCCAATGCCCATAATAGGATGACGTCAGATAGTCCACGGGACGCATGAGTTCAATACCAATTCGGAATTCATCAAAGGCCTTCATCCCTAATCCTTGTGCCATGCAGTTAGCCACAAGCGCGAAAGTAAGCCTTTCCCAATCAGCAGTGAAGTAAGGGTCGTCTTTTTCTTTTACATACATAACTTTCCCAAATCCATCCATACCTCCAAGATCGTGGATACCGTTCATTTGTATGCCTCCCCTTTGTGGAATTGAAAGAATTGTAACACAAAAGATAGAGTCAGTAAATAATAGATTTTAAAAAGTTAAAAAATTTATTATACTACTAATAAATAAAATGATAAGTAAATCCCCCCTCTCCTCCTTATAGATTTTGGCCAGTCACTTTTATATATAAGCAAGAGATATGCCAAGTGAAAATCGATCGAATCTATATGACACCCTTGTGAATGATTTCGTTTTTAATCCTACAATTTGTACAACTTTGGGACACGCAGACAATCATCATCTCCTAAACATTAAGAATTTATAGTATAATCAATTAAAAAGAAAATGTATTAATATTAAACATTGTATAAAAATTATACACTGGAAGGTAGGATCGAATGAAACTGATTCAAATCGGATTGTTATTTTCTTTAACAGGAACGACATCTGTCACGGAGAAGGGACAATATCAGGCAGCCCTTTTTGCATTAGAAGAATATCAACAGAAGAGGAACAAAAACGATATTCAATTTGAGTTTGTGATACGCGATATTCGCTCTGACCCTAATGAGTGTGTAAAACAGGCTTTAGAATTGGCTCAATCTGGAATACGAATTTTTATTGGATGCTACACATCAGCTTGTCGAAAGGCCATTTTACCTATTCTTGAACAATATGATTGTTTTCTTGTGTATCCTACTTTATATGAAGGACAAGAATTACATCCCCATGTTTTGTATATTGGAGAAGTTCCCAATCAGCAGGTTTATACGATGCTCCGTTACATGGTTCAACAATTTGGCCGCAGAGTCTATTTGATCGGCAATGATTACATTTATCCCCGATCTACGAATCAACAAGTTCATCAATTCATGATTGATTTACAGGGTGATGTGGCAGGAGAACTTTATGTTCCATTGGGGCATACACAATTTGTCCAGATCCTTGAAAATATCATGGCTGCTCACCCCGATACCATTCTATCTACTCTTGTGGGAGAGAGTACGATTCATTTTTATCGTACCTTTCATGAGCTAGGGTTAAAACCAGAACAACTTCCGATCTTTAGTCCGATCACATCGGAAGTCGAAATCAAAGCAATGGGAGCAAAATATGCAGCGGGTCATTATAGTTGTGCCAGCTACTTCCAAAGTATCCAAACGGAAGAAAATAAAAGATTTGTGGATGGTTTTTGCTCGCGATATGGACAACATACAGTCATTTCCTTCTCCATGGTGAATACTTATATTGGAGTGCAAATGATTCTACAATCCATTTCCCATATTGGAGATACAAAGAGACAAAAGATCTTGCAATCATTGTACGGAAAAAAGATCAAAACGCCCTGTGGCATCATCGAAGTGAACTCGAATAACCACTTGTCTCGACAGGTGAGAATCGCCAGGGCGAATATAAACGGGCAATTTACTATCCTTTGGGATTCCGAGAACTCAATTCCTGCCAAGCCTCTTGTCACCGATACCATAAATTTCAACGCAACAGAATCGAATAGTTGGAAAGCGGTCGTGGAGGTTTGGGGGCAGGAAACAAAAGAAGCAGTGGTGATTTTAGACGAAAGTAACCTCGTTTTATATGCGAATGATCGAGCTTTGGCCATACTTGGGATTACATTAGGTGAAACTGCAAGTCTCTCTACGATTCAAGAATTGACTCCTACCTATTCTGTTGTCGATCAAACCATTGGGCTGTATCCGGCATACCGTTTTATTATGCTTCGAGAAAAGAGTCATGATAACAAAAAACATGAACCGCATCACGAAACCATATATCAATTTAACACCATTAAAACCAAAAATAAGCTTTATCAAAAAGAACTCCATATTGCCAAAATCGCCTCGCAATCAGATGCGAATGTATTAATTCTGGGCGAGACAGGATCAGGAAAAGAAGTTTTGGCACGCGCTATTCATGAACAAAGTTCACGTCGCCGAGGACCTTTTGTAGCGATCAATGCTGGGGCAATCCCCAGAGAGTTGATTGCCAGTGAACTGTTTGGATATATCGAAGGAGCTTTTACTGGATCGAGAAAAGGAGGAGCGATCGGAAAATTCGAGGCAGCTCATAATGGAACTTTATTTTTAGATGAAATTGGAGAAATGCCGTTGGATTTGCAGGTCACCCTTCTGAGAGTGTTAGAGGAACGAAAAGTAGTCAGAATCGGTGATCATAAAGAACGTCATGTTGACGTAAGAATCATTGCCGCAACCAACCGGAATTTGAGGGAGGAAATTGCTTATCAAGGTTCCTTTCGGTCAGATTTGTATTACCGATTAAATGTTTTCACCATTACGATTCCTCCACTTCGTCAGCGAACCGAAGACATTAACCATTTGGCTTTGGAATTCCTGCAACAATTTCATCAATATTACGGAAAAGGACCAACTTCATTATCGCCCTTGACACTGCAAGCCTTACAAAACTATTCCTGGCCGGGTAACATAAGAGAATTGAGAAATGTTATGGAAAGAGCTTTTCTTTTGGCTATTGAAGAAGAAGAGGTATCGGTACAACACTTGCCAGGTGAATTTCACCATACGAAGGCTGCATTGCCAACTTCCATACCTTCTTTAAAAGATATGGAAAGATTGACCATCGAGCAAGTTCTCTCAGAATCTTCGAGTATAAGTGAGGCAGCAAAAAAACTAGGGATTACTAGGAGTACACTTTATCGAAAGATGGATCAATGGGGGATCTCTAGGAACATCAAAAAATAAGGCCTCTTCACTGTTTGGTATGGGTATCAGTAGATATTGAATCAACTTACTAATAGTAATTTTAAAACTTGACATTAGTAGAGTATCAAATTATACTTACTTACTAAAGATAACTATTGAGATGATTGGGAAGTCAAGAAAAATATTCCGTCTTTGTTTTGAAACATGATAGCTCTTTAACTCTTTTCTCCCGTATATATCCTAAAGCAATTATTCGAACGGTTGAAATTTCTGTTTATTATTAATTTTCATGAATAATCAATTTCAAATTGTGAAGCGCATCTAAATACAAGAGTTTAATAAGGGGAGATTAAACATGACGAATCGATACGAAATAGGATCACTCATTTTGCGACTCATGTTAGGTATTACATTTTTCGTTCATGGTTTTGCTAAATTTCACAATGGGATCGGGCATGTCGTTGGATTTTTTAACAGCTTAGGGATCCCCGGATTTGCCGCTTATGTGATTGCCACTCTTGAGGTGTTAGGTGGGATTGCCTTAGTTTTAGGGATTGGAACACGAATTGTATCCACATTATTCGCGTTCGATATGTTGGGAGCTATTTTTACAGCAAGATTAAAAGCCGGGTTTATGGGTGGATATGAATTTGAGTTAGCTTTGTTGGTCATCTCCATTTCTCTTGCTCTCACCGGAAGTCGATTCTATGCGTTTGATCAACTGCGTGCCCGGTCAAAACAGGCGGCTTAATAGAGACTGTTTGACACCCCACCTTCCATCATATAGATGGCAGGTGGGTTCTCTATATCATCAATTCCAGTTTTCTACTTTTATTTTTTCACAAGCATCTTAGATACGAGCTCATCCATAAACTTGTAATAAATTTGTAGGTACTGCCGGCTAATATGGTTAATGACTTCGGTTGCCCCCATATTTCCTTGTCTTGCGGATTGGAAAAACCATTTGAGCGCCTTGGTTATATCTCTTTTGCCCATTTCCCCGTTCAAGTACATAAGCCCTAAATTATATTGAGAAATATCGTCCCCTTCTTCCGCAGCTTGGCGAGCCCAGTAAAATGCTTTTTGGCTATCCTTGGCTACTCCTATCCCTGAGATATAAAAGCTTCCTACCATACTTTTAGCTTTGGTATGACCCTTTTCCGCTGCTTTCAGGGTGTATTCAAATGCTTGTTTGAGGTTCTTTGAAACCCCATACCCATAAAAGTAGTATTGTCCAGTAATGAACTGTCCTTCAACGGAACCATTATCCGCGGCCTTTTTGAACCATATAAAAGCTTCCTTTGTGTTATTTAATGTGGCATATAGATTTCCAAGCAAAAGTTGCCCATCTTTATCGTCCTGTTCCGCAGCTTTCTGAGCCCAATGCAGGGCTTTCTCAAAGTTATTCATGATCGTATAACGAGCTGCTAAAACAATTTGTGCATGTACTACACCTTGCTCTGCCATCTGTATAAATAGGACTTCTTGATTTCCAAATGATTGAGCAATTCTTTAGCCTTTGGGTCTCCTTGGTTAGCTGCTTTTCTTAGCCAATTTTCCGCCTGCTTTACATCCTTTTTGATGAATTTCCCGTATAGATAGCATGACCCGAGGTTACATTGAGCATCTACATCCCCCATATAAGCTGCCTCTTTCAGTAATTCCATACCTTCGGATACATTAACATCTACACCCTGACCATTCACATACATATGCCACAAAGATACTTTTGCTTTCGTTTCCCCGTTTTCAGAGGCCTTGCTTAACCAATAGACTGCTTTTTCATAGTTCCGTGAAACACCTTTCCCCTGATAGAACATCCTTCCTACATTGAACTGGCTGGGAGGAAACCCTTTTTCTGCTGCCTTTTGGTACCATTCAAAAGCTTGACTATCATCTTGTTCAGTACCGTCCCCTTGTTCGTAGATGACTCCTATCAAATCACATAGATGCGCTGACTGGAGTGTTGAAAAATCCGTTAGCTTTTGTATAGAGTCCATAAACAGATTGGCTTGCTGGCTCCCATTCAGGGCAAGTGACCTGAGCTTATTTATGTACTGGTTTAACTCCCAATTTTCCTTCGCACGTTGCACATAGTTTCGAGTACGGCTTTCCCATTCGGTATCAAAATCTTTGACTTCGACTTCATATTTATCGTGGCATTGTTTTGATCTCTTCCTCAATGTCATTTAGGAACTTCGGATCACCGAAACGTATGTATTGACGTAGAGCATCACTTGAAAAACTATTCCGGATGATTGGAGAATAGGCGAAAAGGAGATCCAGCATCATCAGTGCAGCTTCGCGATCCATAATTTGATTCGGATCAAGAAACCCTGCAAGGGAATGTGATAACTCATCCAAGGGATGTTGGGCTTCATATCCTCTATCGCGTAATATCTTCTTCCTGTCACTTTGGGCATTTTTCACAAAATCGAAATGATACAAAAGTTCATGTTTTATTTCGATCCCGCGTTGTTGTTCCCTGCCTTCCAAAAAACAGAGGAGGGCAAGTAACTGAGATCCAATAGAATCGCCTAACTTGGATAGCGTAACAATCATCCTGTCCCGGATATGCCAAATCGAGCTTTTGTTATATCTTCAAAATCGACCTCAAAAGCAATATGTCGCCCGTTACCCGGAAAACTAGAAGGTTCACGTTCCTCCGATATTTTTTCAACTTTCCAAAGTCCAAGAAAACTTTTATTAGGAACTATCCAAAAGAATGCAACTTGATCCTTCTCTTGAAACCAAAGTTCCAAACCTAATTTTTTATAAAAATGAATAGAACGTTCCAAATCCGTTACTGGTAAGTGTGCTTCATATAAGCCTTTAATCAATATAAATGACCTCCATTTCCGTTTGAGGGAGTCAATAGAGAAAAAAACTTCACTCGATCCAACAAGTTATTATCTCATCAAGCTCCCTAATAAGCATCATCCAAGAGTCGATTTTTGTTTCTTTTCAGCGACCACAAATACATAATCTCCTAGATCACTCGTGTAT
Organism: Collibacillus ludicampi; assembly: GCF_023705585.1. Lineage (NCBI taxonomy): Bacteria > Bacillati > Bacillota > Bacilli > Caryophanales > Alicyclobacillaceae > Collibacillus > Collibacillus ludicampi. Next base: position 1,937,474 of record NZ_BOQE01000001.1, on the reverse strand, counting down.
TTTCCTAAGATTTCATGGATTCGTCCGCTTTCGATATCCTTTCGTAATCGACTACATCCTGATTCGATTTCTTCCTGTGTGGCCAAATTCGCAAATGAAGAAATTCCGGCACGAACTTTCGGATTTAAATACATATGCGGCTCATATTTTCCACTATAAAGGAAGAAGTCCCGCAAATTGGGTTGGATCATAAATGTTTCAAGTCCTACAATAGTAAAACCAACCTGTTTCAGGATTTCTTTAACATAGTAAATGGAAGGCATTTGGTTACAAGAAGCTTCCATCATTTTAGGAAAATACTCGTTCAGCCAATAACGCTGCATTTGTTCAGGAGAGGAAGTGAATATCACAAATCTCCCTTTATCAATAACCCGATAAACTTCCTGAAAAGGAAAGATCAGATCGTCAAAATGGTGAATAGCTAATACACAAATAGCCCCTTCAAACGTTGAATTCGAAGCAATGATCAACCACGTCTCATAAAATGAAGTTCACCCAAGTTATCAGTAAATCCCCATTTTTTATAGAAAGAACGCATTTCTGGTCTACAATACAATTCAAAGTGTTTGACGCTTTTTAGTGAGGGGTGTTCACCTATTAAATCCATCAAAGCACGTCCTAGACCTGTCCCACGATAGTCCTTCCTAACAATCACGTCGAGGATTAAAGCTTTGTAGACATAATCAGTTAAGATTCGAGCAAATGCAATCAACTGCTCAGTCTCGGAGTCACAGAACCCAACGACTACATCGGAATGCTCAACCATACGTTGTACGTCCGACAACCGTCGGCCTTTTGTCCACCATTCCTGTTGGTATAAATGATACAATTCTTTAACGTGTTCATTCGTCAATGATTGGATGTAGTGTACAGACATAACGACTCCCCTTAATACTTTCCAGATTCTCAGACCTATAACTCCTAATTCTTTATATATTAGTAATGAAGAAACTCGACTTTTTCTTTCGTTATCGACTTATGCTAAGCAATTTTCAACAAAAAGTCCCTTTATAAATAATACCATCATATACCAAAACAATAAAGGTATTTAGCAAAAAATTGTAGTAATTCAAAATTATTTATGGGGTTATATTTTCAGTTGCTCCCCCTTCTCCCTTAGCCAGAGTGCATGAGTTCTTTATTTTTTGCACTAGAACCACTGAGCTTATTGACATTGACATTAATGTCAAGGTTTATAATCATTACAACACATGAATGAAAGGAGGTTATTAAAACGACCTTGCGTATTGGTGAACTCGCTCGACTAACAGGAGTAAGTCCACGTGTATTACGGTATTACGAAAAAAAGAAGCTAATTAGACCAGCACGATTGAAAAATGGTTATCGGGAATACAACTCCATGGCTATTAAACAAGTCAAAACGATTCAATTTTATTTAAGTCTAGGTTTTACTACAGACCAAATATCCCATTTTTTGAATTGTATACTCGAAAATAATGAAACTGTTTGCCAAGAAGTTTTGTCTACTTACGAAATGAAAATAAAAGAATTAGATAATTATATAAAAATTCTATCCGAAATCAAATCAAATTTGGAAGAACGGGTAAATGCGATCAAAGTTAGCAAGACAAACAGCTGTTAAATTATATGACGGCGGTTAATACTACGACAGATATTATTTCAAGTCTATTACCCGATTAACGTATCATTTCATGATTTGATTGATACTTTTATTCTGATAAACGTGCTCTGCAGTCTTGAGAAAATCTTTTCTTGTCTTTTATGGAGGAAAGGAGCTAAGAGCCTTGATCATCGATAGCCATAGTCATGTGATGTTACCAGTTGAACAACAAATCGAGTTAATGAACGAAGCAGGTATAAATAAGACAATCCTCTTCTATACTTCAATTCACCCCGAACGGGTAACAGATTTTCAGTCGTTTGAGCAAGAAATGGGAAAAGTGTTCAAAATTTTAGAAGGACATGTAAACGGTGCCGAAGCAAGAAAAAAAGGGATTGAAGAGCAGATGCAATCTATTCATCTATATCCCGATCGTTTTTTGGCCTTTGGTTCTGTACCAATTGGGTTAAATGATGAAGAGACAGCTGAGTGGGTAGAAAAACAAGTTATAGATAATGGATTTAAGGGACTTGGAGAGTTTACACTTGCTTCCGGGCAGATAAATACTTTGGAACCAGTGTTCAAAAGCTCTTACGAGTTTGGATATCTTCCCATCTGGGTACATACTTTCCATCCCCTTGGTTTGAACGATATAAAAGAGTTAGCAGAATTAGCAAAAAAGTATACAAAGGTCCCCGTAATCTTCGGGCATTTAGGTGGTCTAAACTGGTTAGATACGATCAAAATTACAAAAGAAATTTCTAATGCGTATATTGATGTTTCCGCTTTTTATACTACATTTGCATTATCTTTAGCAATGTCGGAGTTACCTGAGCGTACCCTGTTTAGTTCTGATAGTCCTTATGGTGATCCCTTGTTGGTAAGAATGGCGGTAGAACGACATTCAAGTGATCCGTACACACGTGAGCGTGTGTTAGGTGGTAATATTGCTGAATTGTTAAAATTATAACTAGGGAATCCAAAAGTCATTAGGGTGAAATTCGCAGATTGATCCGTCATGTTAAAGCAGACATTATAATCCCCAATATAGCCGGAATAAAATTCCCCATCTATCATAGAACCAAAGATTTGAGAGGAGCTATGGTTCGTGATTACAAGAGGGGATTTTTTCATGATAAAAGACATGTACAAGAAAGGAATGTCCATATCTGATATTGCAAGGGAGTTGAGGGTGGATCGAAAGACAGTTAGAAAGTATATTCAACAAGATTCACCTCCCTCTTTGAAAAAACGCTCAAAAGCGAAAATAGAAGGGCTTTTTCTAGCTGACTTCATGAAAAATCCCATAAGAAGAGAGTTACTTCTTATGGGACACTATTATGTCAGAAGATCAAGTCCATATTTGTGCGACAAATCCCTCGGTCATTTGTCCTAGCGAATAAAGTTCCTAAAATCATTTTGAAAATGGAACTTACCTCTATTTCTGCTCGCAAGAATTAAATTACTGAGTAAGGCCAGTACAATTGTACCTACCGTTAAGAAAACGAGACCATGCCATCCGAATTCTTTCCACAATATCCCCGGTATCCATGCTCCTAAGCTTCCTCCAACATAGAAAAAGAATAGGTATAATGATGTGGCAGCTCCCCTCGATTCTTCCGCAATGTCCGTTACAAACGCCGTAGTTGCCGATTGTGAGGCAAAGTTTCCAAGCGTCAACAATGATGATCCGACGATTAGGGCCGGAACAGACGAATAGAGTGTGATCAGGATTCCTACTCCACCAATCAGATGTCCTAGTGCCATGGTGGATCGTCTGCCAATTATATCAGACAGAAAACCAGCAAAAGGCGCGGAAAAGATCCCAAATGAGTAGGTGGCATACAAAAGCGAAATTTGTGTAATGGATAAATGAAAGGGAGATTCACTTGCATAAAAAGGAATGTAAGTGAAGAATCCGATAAACGCAAAGAACTGCGAAAAACCGATCAAGAAAGCCCCCACTAAAGCCGGATTTCGAAAGTGGAGCAAAAAGCTTTGTTCGCTTCGTTTCGATTGGTAGCGAGGGGAAGGTAAAAAATTCCATACAAGAAACGCGATTACGCTTGAACAAACCGCAATGACGCCGAAAACCGTTTGCCATGAATAGGTTTCGGAAATCGGTCCTGATATGACGCGCCCGACTAGTCCCCCTGCCACGTTGGCGCTGACGTAAACTCCCATTACGCGGCCTCTTTGATCCACCGGAAATTCTTCCGAGATGTAAGCCATAATCACCGCTGTTACGCCTGGTATGAAGAGGCCGTAAAGTGCGCGCCAGATTAGTACCATTGAAAAAGGTTGGGGGATGTACAACATGATGCTCGGTATTATCAGAGCGACACTCGAAAACAGAATCACTTTTTTCCTATCCCAACAGTCAAAAAGAGGTGCCGAGATAAGAGAAGTGGCTGCTAACGCGATAATCGTGACGGATATTGTCAAACTTGCTGTCGGAATAGAAATATCAAAATACTGTGCAAACAAAGGCAGAAGGGGTTGGGGTGCATAGAGAAGAACAAAAACATTCATGGTGGCCAGAAAAATAATCAGCAACCGTGACAAAGCTATCAGTCCTTTCTTAGTAGACAAGACACCATCCTTATAAGGGCATCTTCCCTGAGTAAGAGGATTTAAGGAGAGATCATAACAGTTTAATTATGGAATATATCACCTTATCACGTAAATAGAGAATATTGTAATACTTTGCGTGTATACGTTTTTATTTTAAATTTATATATTACAAATATTAAAAATAATATATCAGTAAATTACCGTATAATGTATGAGAATCAATTATTAAACAAAACTCTTGGTGCATTTCCTGCAGGATAATCAGGACATTGCGGTGATTCAGTCGTTAAGTGGCCTCAGTTCGGCCGATATGATCTTGCGGTATAGCCGACTGAATGAGGAGGACAAGATTCAGGCAGTGGAGTCGATATATAAAAACTGATTAGCAACATACACGCATGAAATCCCCCCTATGTATTACCCCTCCCTCTTTGAAAAAAACACTCAAAAGTGAAAATAGAAGGGCTTTTAGCTGACTTCATGAAAAACCCCATAAGAAGTGAGTAACTTCTTATGGGACACCATGTAATGGCGTGATCTGGATCTCCTTTAACATAATCTACATAGGTTTACAAATTCTCTTTGTGTGATATGAGTTTAAACAGCGGTGATAACGCTAATTTTGGGAAATTAGGAGAATTCATGAGAGATTTTACCTTACATTTCAAAAAATTTATCTCGTTCTACTTTGCATACTCTTAACCCAAATTGTTTGTACCAAATCTCTCTCCCTTTTTCCTGTGCGAGTTTATGTATTGCGTTTTCTTTCCGATTCTTTATTGCGTCTAGGGACTCCCAATATGAAACAGTAATACCTATTCCATCTGGGTCACGAACACTTTCCACCCCTAAAAAACCATGCTGTTTAGAAGCCAACTCCACCATCTTTTCTGCCATCTTTCCGTATCCATTATCCCCTTCTGTACGCTCTGATGTGAAAATCACCGCATAATAAGGTGGTTGCGGTGTTTTTGCAATAACACTCATAAGTTCCTCCAATAATCGAAATGCGCTTCTTTCACGAATTTATCATAAATGAATTCTTTCTACTACAACCTTTGGTAGACAATTTATGAGTTCATAATACTGCCTGTTAGCAAAAAAGGTTAACCCAGTCTAACTTTATTTTCAGAGAACAACAGCTCGAAAATAGCACTTTAGCTCGATAAAGATTAGCAAAAGAAGTGCAATCTACTCAGCGTTTGCACAAAAAAACGGGAACCCCTTGCTGTGCAAGGGATTCCCGTACCGGCACAAAGGCTGTGCCAGTGGTTATATTACATCATGTCCATGCCGCCCATGCCGCCGGGAACAGCCGGTTTTTCTTTCTCAGGTTTTTCAGCGACAACAGCCTCAGTGGTGAGGAACATAGCCGCTACAGATGCAGCGTTTTGGAGAGCGGAACGGGTAACTTTTGCCGGGTCAACGATACCTGCTTCGATCATGTTTACCCATTCGCCGGTAGCAGCGTTGAAGCCGATTCCTACAGGCTCTTTCTTCAGGCGCTCAACGATAACTGCACCTTCGAGACCTGCGTTGTCAGCGATTTGACGAAGAGGCGACTCGAGAGCAGCGCGTACGATGTTAACACCAGTGAGTTCGTCGCCGGTAGCTTCGACCTTGTCGAGAGCCGGAATGACGTTAACAAGCGCTGTACCGCCACCAGAAACAATACCTTCTTCAACTGCAGCACGAGTAGCGTTAAGAGCATCTTCGATGCGGAGTTTCTTCTCTTTCAACTCGGTTTCGGTTGCTGCACCCACTTTGATTACAGCTACGCCGCCTGCGAGTTTTGCAAGACGCTCTTGCAGTTTCTCACGGTCGAAGTCGGAAGTGGTTTCTTCGAGTTGAACTTTAATTTGGTTGATACGCGCTTGGATGTCCGCTTGACTACCAGCACCGTCAACGATGATGGTGTTCTCTTTGGATACGCGAACTTGACGAGCGCGACCGAGTTGATCGATTGTGGTGCTCTTGAGTTCAAGTCCGAGTTCTTCAGAGATCACTTGTGCACCGGTCAGGATTGCGATATCTTGCAACATCGCTTTACGACGGTCACCGAAGCCAGGAGCTTTAACAGCTACAGCTGTGAATGTACCGCGCAGTTTGTTGACAACCAAGGTAGCGAGCGCTTCACCTTCAACGTCTTCAGCAACGAGGAGAAGCGGACGACCGGATTGAACAACGCGCTCAAGAACAGGGAGGATTTCTTGGATATTGCTGATCTTCTTATCGGTGAGCAAGATGTATGGCTCATCGAGAACAGCTTCCATCTTGTCAGCATCCGTGACCATGTAAGGAGAAATGTAACCACGGTCAAATTGCATACCTTCAACGACTTCCAGTTCGGTCGTGAAGCCTTTGGATTCTTCAACAGTGATCACACCGTCTTTGCCGACTTTCTCCATTGCGTCAGCGATCAATTCGCCGATCTCTTCGTCAGCAGCGGAGATAGCAGCTACTTGAGCGATGTTATCGCGGCCTTCAACCGGTTTGGAAATGCGTTTGATTTCTTCGACTGCAGCGCGAACCGCTTTTTCGATACCTTTGCGCAGAACCATCGGGTTAGCGCCAGCCGTTACGTTTTTCAAACCTTCGCGAATGAGCGCTTGCGCCAATACAGTAGCGGTGGTTGTACCGTCACCAGCCACATCGTTGGTTTTGGTAGCGACTTCTTTTACCAATTGTGCGCCCATGTTTTCGAAAGAATCTTCTAATTCGATTTCTTTCGCAATGGTCACACCGTCGTTGGTGATCAGCGGAGATCCGAACTTCTTCTCGAGAACAACGTTACGGCCTTTCGGACCGAGAGTAACTTTTACAGCGTCTGCGAGTGCGTCAACACCACGCAACATAGCACGGCGAGCATCTTCACGGAACTTAATTTCTTTTGCCACGTGAATCTACCTCCTTAAATATGTAGTAGAGTGGTAAGTCTGATTATTTCTCAACAACACCGAGAATATCGTTTTCGCGCAGGATCAAATATTCTTCGTTGTTGAATTTCACTTCGGTTCCAGCATATTTTGAATAGATGACGCGATCGCCTACTTTTACATCGAGGGCTACAAGTTTGCCATCGATATATTTACCGGCACCGACTGCGATCACTTCACCTTCTTGTGGCTTTTCTTTTGCGGTGTCAGGAAGAACGATACCGCTTGCAGTTTTTTCTTCGCGTTCCAATACCTTAATGACCACGCGATCACCGAGTGGTTTAATCATGCAAATCCCTCCTATACTTTGATATGGATTTGTAGATCCCTGTCGGATTTTATTGTTAGCACTCATCCAAGGTGAGTGCTAAACACAATTCTTATATTATTCATTCCATCCTTACTTTGCAAGTGGGTGATTCAATTTTTTTTGTAAAATTTGCTTAAAGGTGATGAGCGAATGATCAAATCGTCTTCATTTGGCCGCATATCTCTTTCTTTCTTCATCAAACACAAGTTTTCTCCTCTTCACTATTAACCAATTAAAGGAAATTTCCTGCATCAAACGAAATTATTCTAACCTTTTTTCCTCCAAGACATGCATGAAAAACCGTGCGAATGGGACGTATCAAGTGAACAAGGCAAGAAAAAAGACCATCGAGTCTTTACAATTCCCGTGGTCTTCGTTACATCTCTTCGCAATCGATTGCCTCACATGCCGTTCGAGCGGCTACTCGTTGGCGATACCCCCATTTGGCGACCCATATCGAAGTCTCATAAAGCAAAACCATCGGAATTGAGACCGAAATATGAGAGACAAACTCAGGCGGTGAGATCATGGAGCCGATGATCACGAGCACGAGATATGCATATTTCCTCACTTTAATTAAGCGATCGGGTGTGATCATGCCGATTCTCGTCAAAAAAAGAACGACAACCGGCATCTCAAAGATAAACCCGAACGGAACGATAATATTGGTCATGAAACCAAAGTAATTGGCCGCCGTGATCATCATGTTGAAATCTTTGCTTCCCAGCTTGATCAAGAACGAAAACAGCATGGGAAACACGATATACCAGGCAAACAAAACGCCGAGAAGAAACATGAGGAGCACACTCGGAATGTAACGCAAAGTGATATTCTTCTCCTCTTTGGTCAGCGCGGGCGAGACGAATGCCCAGATTTGATAGAGAGCAAAAGGAACGGTAAGAGCAATCGCGGTGAGACCCGCGATCATGAAATAGATGCGTAATACATCACCAGGTCCGAGCACCGTCAAGGCGATTCCGGGATCGGCAGCCGATCGGAGAAACGAAAAAATCCGGTCCACAAATACGAACGATAAGATGAGAAACAGGACGAATACAACCATTGTGGCGATGAGCCGTTTGCGCAAATCGGCCAAATGTTCCACGAGACTCATCTGTTGATCGGACACAGACGGTCACCTACTATCCGATTAAGAATCTAGTATTGAAAATGTATTGTTGGGCGGACGTAATGACCCCTACTTCTTCTCTTCCGTGTCGGAAGCCAGATCCCTCGCCGCATCTTTAAACTCCTTAAGCGTTCGCCCAAACGCTCTGCCGATCTCGGGCAGCTTACTGGGGCCAAACACGATCAGGGCGATGACAAGGATTAAAATTAAACCGGGAAATCCGATATTTTGGAGCATCGGTATCCCTCCGATCCTAAAAATCTCTGCCGGGAAATGTCACCGTCACATCAATCAAGCGGGATGAATCGCTTGGATGATGCAATCGGCCAGCCCGCGAATGTCATCTCTGTCATACCTTTGAATACCCGGAGGAGCCAAATGGACGAGATCATTCGGAGCCGCGATTGCACGTACATTCACGAGCGCTTCATTCTTAAATATATCTTCTTTCGGATGTAAAAGAACGATTTTTGGCAGCTCGGAATGTTTCCACCCTTCGACAAGGACGAGATCCACCCCTTTGATATGTGTCAGTATGTTTTCGAGTGACGGACTTCCTTGGAAGTCCTGCAACACCCATTTTGAACGTGAAGCGATCACAACCACGCTTGCTCCCGCCTGACGCATGCGCCACGTGTCCGTATGGGGATGATCACATTCAAACTCATGCCCATCATGTTTTACCGTCCCCACTCGGTACCCCCGGAAAGACAACTCTCGAATTAAATTTTCAATCAAAGTGGTTTTTCCAGTCTTCTTGTATCCCACAATGGCAAATGCGGGTATCATACACGATCACCGTCTGCAAAAGATACAGGCATATGCAACAGGTAGACGTCAACAAGATCCCCCGCTTGAGGTTGCGTCTTGGACGGAATCCGGACAAATCCTTGAGTCCCCGTCAAGGAAGAGAGTATGGCCGCCTTTTGTCCTTGGGTACGCGGTTGAGCGAAAACTGTACCGTCTTTGATGAAGACATCAGCCCGCAAAAATCGATCCAACGCTACCGCCCTTACTTCCGGCATCCCGCTGAGGAACGCCCGGACGGGACGCACGATCGGTTCATTCATGCCGCTGATCGCCCGAATCGCAGGTTGCACAAAGAGCATCGCATTCACAAATCCGGCTGCAGGATTCCCTGATAAACCGAACACAGGTTTGTCTTCAATTGTTGCAAAGGTAAAGGGAGTTCCGGGACGAATCGATACTTTCCAAAAGTGTACCTCCCCACCCGCCTTGCGATAAGCATCAATCATGACATCAAAATCCCCGACTGACACTCCCCCCGTTGTGACCAATCCATCCACATGAGGCAACGCGCTTTGAATCGTTTGAACCAGCTCATCCACATCATCCCCCGCACGTCCAAGCAAACGCGGGATACCTCCCCATGCCTGCACCGCACCAGCCAGCATGTAAGAATTGCTGTCATAAATCTTTCCATAAGCAAGAGGTTCCCTTATATCCGTCAATTCTCTCCCGCTCGCTAATATCCCGATCACGGGCTTGCGGTAAACTGGGACAGAGGCGATTCCCGCCGTCGCCAGCAGTGCCATCTCCGCCCCTCCGATCGTTATACCCGATCGAAGCATACACATACCGCTTTTGATATCTTCACCTTCTCGCGCGACCGCTTCCCCACAGGGAACAGCAACTTTCACGTCCACGTGTGTCTGCTCCGGCTCGCCGATCGCCGACGTCATCTCCAAGCGCACGAGGGTATCGGCTCCGTCCGGAAAAGGGGCGCCTGTCATCGTCCGAATCGCTTGACCTGGCCCGACCGATTTCGTCGATACTTGTCCGGCACCGATCCGCTCGATCACTTGAAGACGAACGGGGGAGTCTGGCGTCGCTTGTTCTATATCGGCCGCGCGCACAGCATAACCATCGAGAGCGGCGCGGTCAAACGGAGGTACGCTCACAGAAGCGTGAATATCGGAGGCTAGTATATATCCATATGCGTCTTTGAGAGGAACATGCATGCGTTCGTTCCTTTTGCAATGAGAAAGCACCTCTTGCAACGCTTCTTCGACACATAACATGACTCGCATTTATAAAAGCCCTCCGTGCCCCATTTTGGCAATTTGTTCCCGTGTGATCGTCTCCCCGGCGAGCACCCTCGGCAACAGCAGGTCAAATGAGGTCACATCATCATAGATCACGCAACCCGGCAAGCCGAAAACGGGGATCTTGTCGATATACGCGAACATCATCATCGAGCCGGGAAGCACAGGCATTCCATATGATACCACTTCGGTCGCGACCCCGCGAATCGCTCCCGGAGTACGATCATCCGGATCGACAGACATCCCTCCCGTGCAAATGATCATATCCACCCCTTCTGCAAGAAAATCTTTGATCGCGGTCTGAATATCAGTAACCTGATCTCCTACAATCTTCTGTCCGATCACTTCCGATCCGTAAAAAGTTAATTTTTCCCGAATGCGTGGCCCAAATCGATCTTCGATACGACCCGTTAGTATCTCTGATCCAGTCGTCACCACTCCCACACGGTATTTAGCAAACGGTTTTACTGTGATCAGCGGATATACCTCTTTGGCGATCCGTTCCGCTTGTACGATTTTTTCTTCCTCGATGACGAGAGGGATCGCCCGAAGTCCCGCCACTTTGGTTCCAGGATCGACAACAATGCCGCTCTTTTTCGTAACGATTGCGATCTCGCCGATTGAATTTATGTGAAAAAGCGCTTCTTCATCGATTGATAACAAACCTCGAATCGTTGACTTGAGCGTTACTTTTCCTTCGTGGGGCTCATTTGCCGACAGGTGATCCCCTTTGATCGCCGCCGATAGCCGGAGCGCCGCATCATCTTCATGCAGTTCACCCGGCTTGAGATCCAGAATGTAGATATGTTGTTTGCCGATATCCAGCAACATAGGAATATCTTCTTCGCTAATCACATGGCCCTTTTTAAATACGCGTCCCTTACATTCACCCGGTACGATTCGCGTTAAATCATGTGCCAGCACCATACCGATCGCATCTTCCACACGGACTTCTTTCAACGGTTTCTCCCCCTCTGTTGATACTTAGCAGCTAACCAAGAACCGGCAATTCATCGAGCGGGAATGCCATTTTGTATTCGTCGTCGCGGCGGAAAAAACGGACGCCAAATCTTTCTTGCAGCCAGAGAAGCACTTCGTGAGGGATCCCTTGCACATCGACCATTACCTCATAGTCTGCGATCAGTTCCTCGGGCGGATCCGCTTTTAAAAAGAGGCGGTACTGCTTCTCCGGATCATGGACATCTTCGATCACGAGAAAAACGTGCAAGTTTGGATCTTTCGTAACCGCCTGTTTGCCAAATTGGACAAATGTGGAAAACAGTGGACCGTCATAATCGTCGAGCAAAATGACATAAGGCTGGTTCTCGACACCGTTCGTGACAAAGTCCCGGATGAACGCTTCCCTGCCCGATTCATCCGATGCCTGTTCCGCACCTACCCTTACGCGAAAGTCCCATTCAAAACGGGCGGCCGATTCTAACTTTCCGCTGTAACCAAGTGCCACCATGTAGGGCTCTGTTTGTTGCACGTAAGATTCCTCCTATCTTGTAAACTAGTCCTATCTTGAAATATAGTGCTTGGGTGGATGGATCGCTTTGCGCTTGGGTTCTTTGAGGTCTATGCTTTACGCTCATGCTCCGTGGAGGTCGTCTCGCACGGAATTATGATCATCTGTTGCGAGACGACCTCCAAAGTCGCTACCTCATGCAGAGCATAAATCCCGGCCAAAGGTTGCAATCATAGTCCATTGGCAAAAGTATCCCATAGGCTGAGCGCCATGCGATAATCATCGGGGGTATTCATGTTGAAAAAAGACAAGAGCCTATGGTCGACATCGCGAAACTGTTCGGTAGAAACGCGATGGATTTGAAACCCACGGTCTGTCAGCACAGAGATGAATCCCCGCATGCGATTTTCCCGACGTCTGAGCAATTCATAGGCTATCTGTTGCGTCCGCTTGCTGTAGACAGCCATAACGGGATATTCCCGTGTCTCGTCATACGGAATAACCGCATCCGCTTGTTTTTCACAGGCGATTTTGCCTATCCTATGTAAAATATCCACAGAAACAAATGGAAGATCGCAACCGAGAACCCAAGCTTGCTCATGGCGGATCTGTTGCAAACCTGCCTGGACTCCGGCAAGAGGCCCCTGTCCCGGAAACAGATCCGCTTGAAAGCGTACATTTTGGAGAAAATGGTACCGCTCCGCTTCGTTTGTAACGACAACCACATCATCCGTCAAGCGAAGCATCCGTTCCGCGAGATGGGCGATGAGCGGACGCCCCGCAAATGGCAACAACGCCTTCGGGCTTCCCATGCGCGTACTTTTTCCTCCTGCTAATACGATGGCGGAAAGCATCAATAGTCTTGGATCATCGGGTGAATCGTCACATCATCGACCACGACACCCGCCGGCTGCGAAGCGATATAGAGAACGGCCCGCGCAACATCTTCCCCTTTCAGCCAGTCTTTCTTCTCGGGTATCCCGCGCATGCTGCCAGCAAAATACGTATCCGTCATCCCCGGCAGGACGTTGCTGACTCGAATTCCCTTTTCCCTTATTTCCTTGCGCAGAGCTTCTGTGAATGCCTGAACCGCGAATTTCGTTGCACAATACCCGGCACCATTCGCGATGGTTCTCCGACCGACATCGGACGAGACTGTGATGATATGGCCACTGCCTTTTTCCATCATCGCTGGCAAAACGGCTTTCGTACAGAGAAACACGCCGGTCACATTCACATCAAACATCGCTTTCCATTCTTCAAGAGTCGTTTCCGTGACCGGTTTAAAAAAACCTACTCCCGCATTATTGACAAGTATGTCAATGGAGCCAAAGCGTGCCAAAGCGACTTCCGCCATCACGTCGACCTCGTCTTCCCGCGAGACGTCTGCCGTAACTGTCAACACGTCCTCTGCTCCAGACTGCAGCGCTTTACCCCTGATACGCTCCAGATCTTCCGGGTTTCTCGCAACGAGAACGAGTTTCGCGCCTTCCTTGGCAAACAACAAAGCAATATCTTCACCGATCCCCCGGCTTGCTCCTGTAATGACAACCACTTGATTTTTCAAAAGATTCACGATAACACCTCTCTCCATTTTTATACAAATGAAACAGTACCCTGATGACGGATTTCTATCCACTATGTTACACTATACTAGTATGACTGAATTCTTTGGAAAGAAGAAGTTTTTCTTAATGAGGTGAATCTCTGAAAGGAGAAATCATCCTTGTATCCTCTGACTCGAATTTTAACACGAATGTTACATAAGCCGAGAAAACTCGTGTTCTTTCTCCGCCTGTGCAATACGGTTCTCATATCCGGACTCGTCTATTGGTTCTACGGATGGGACAAGTTTCTCTTAGCATGCGTCTCCATCTGGGGCTTGATTACCGTAGGACTCATATTTCTTCGCCGTATGCTCCCTTACCGCACGCGTGCTTACCTTGCGATCGGTTCCGATCTTCTTCTTTCTTCACTCCTCGTATATGCGGGAGGAGGATTTTCCACAGATTTGTATGCCTTCTTTTTTTGGGGAGTTGTGGAAGCCGGAATTCTTTTGGGATGGCGCACAGGTCTGCTCGTTGCCCTCTTGTCAGACGTCTTATATGTATTGATCATTCTTGCTGTGTCTCATGATGTTTCAATTGCTCAACTTTTCACGCGCTTGTTGTTTTTTACAGCTGAAACGCTTCCTCTCATTTATTGTACGCATTTAGAAACCATGCATCGGTTACAAAATCTTGAGAAGGGGCAATTACTCCGCGAAAAAGAACGTCTGATTCGGGAATTGGAAACGATTACGCGCGATTTGAGCAATTATACGTTCGACGTTCAGGATCGCGCCGTTCTCGACCATTTGACACAACTGTATAACCAAACCCATTTTCATAATCGGTTGATGGTCGAAGTGGAGAAAGCGCGCCAAGGTGGTTATTGTCTCTCTTTAGCTCTCTTCGATATCGATAATTTCAAATCATTAAATGATACATACGGGCATCAATTCGGTGACGAAGTGTTGCGATCCGTGGGAACGAAGATCATAGAGATCACCAAAAACTCCGATTTCATTACGGCTCGTATTGGCGGAGAAGAGATCGCCATTATCATGCCGAATCTGAACGCAGAAGAAGGTTATCGTTTCGCCGATCTCGTATGTAAACGAATTGCGGAAACAGTCATCAAACAGGAAGATCATGAGCATGTGCAAGTGACTGTGTCAGGCGGGATCGCTACATTTCCTGACCATGCGGAAGATGCGCGTTTGTTGACTCGATTGGCCGACCTTGCTTTGTATGCGGCGAAAGCGCAAGGAAAAAACCGCGTGATTTCCTATGAAGACCTGAAGCTGAAAGATTGACTGAAGAACCTTGGAGCCGTGGGGCTCCTTCTTTTTTCTCGAAAAAGGGAGCCGTTCACCGGTTCCCTTTTTGACTTCCGCATTCCGCTATTTATACTTCCCGAGATGATGAAATCCACCCGGATTCCGTCACAATTCCGTCGAGAATGATATCATGCGGTTCGGCAGGTACATGATCGATGATTTGCAGGTCGTATGCCAAGCCGATTTTAACCGCATCTTTACGGAGCTGCGGGAGAAAACGGTCATAGTATCCACCCCCGTATCCTAATCTGCCTCCGCGGCGGTCAAATGCGACACCGGGAATGAAAATCAGGTCGATTTCCTCGGCCGGGATGACGCGGTGCTCCCGCCACTCCGGTTCGCGTATGCCATATGCACCTGTCACAACATCCTGCAAGGAGCGTATCTCTACCGGGATCAGTTTTCTCTCTGTTACAAACGTAACAGGCGCCGCTATCCTTTTGCCTTCCCGAATCCCCCAAAGGAAAATTTCGTCCGTTCCTACTTCCGCTCGAAAGGAAAAATACAACATGATCGTCGACGACTTTCTCACGAGATCCATTTGTTCGATACAATCAAGAATCTTGCGATCCCACTCTTCTCGGATCTCTTTTGGCACTCCCTGTCGCTTCGCAAGAATTTCTTTGCGGATCGATGTCTTATCCATTATTGCACCTCCAATTGGCCCTCCCATCCCCATTTTCAACTGAGCCTGCTACGACTTTGAAGTTCGTCTTGCTTCCTTTGGAACTTTAAAGGGGCATATGCTTGGCGTGAAACAGCGACTTTGGAGGTCGTCTCGTTTCCTTTTTGGCTGGAAAGGGGTATATGCTTTGCGCGTAATTGCGACTTTGAAGGTCGTCTCGCAACATTTGCTTATGATTCCATGCGAGGCGACCTCCACGGAGCATGAGCGCAAAGCATATACACGCTCCGCCACAGATTTTCTAAGGTTGTCCTCCTATTCTTCTATACGATACACTGAATGTGCAAGCGAAGACTAGAAGGAGCTGCAGACAATGATACTCGTAACTGCATCACATATACACAAATCTTATGGGACGGAAACGATCTTGCGCGACGCGACTCTCACCGTGCAGGAACGGGAACGTGTCGCTTTGGTTGGGCCCAACGGCGCAGGAAAATCGACTCTTCTTAAAATCATCGCGGGAGAAATCCCGCCTGACGAAGGGGATATTCATATTGCGAAAGAAGCGACGGTCGGTTATCTCGCACAGCATGCGGATGTCCCGTCCTCGCGAACCGTTTATGAAGAAATGCGTTCGGTGTATGAAGATCTCTTTGCCATTGAAAAACGTATGCGCGAACTGGAAGAACAGATGAGCCGCCCCGAAATCTATGGGAATGAAACCAAGTTTACGGCGATGACGGAAGAATATGCACGGCTCACGCAAACGTTCACTGACCGTAACGGATATGCGGTAGACGCCAAAGTGCGTTCCATTCTGCATGGCCTTGATTTTCCCGAAGAGATGCACAACCGGACTGTGCAGTCTTTGTCGGGAGGGCAAAAAACACGGCTCGCTTTGGGGAAATTGCTGCTCCTCCAACCCAGTCTTCTCATTCTCGACGAGCCCACAAACTATTTGGACATGCGTACGCTCACATGGTTGGAAGAGTATTTGAAAACTTACCCTGGAGCGCTCTTACTGGTGTCACATGACCGCTATTTCCTCGATACGTTGACGGAGGTAACTTACGAACTCGAAGCGGGTTCTACGCGGAGGTACACAGGAAACTACTCGTCCTATTTAGAACAAAAAGCGGCAGAATTGGAAGCACGCATCAAGCGATACGAACAACAACAGGCGGAAATCGCAAGAATCGAGGATTTCATCCGGCGAAATATCGCCCGTGCGACTACAAGCAAGCGGGCACAAAGCCGCCGCAAAATGTTGGAAAAGATCGAACGGATCGAACGTCCCGTCTCCAACCAGGACAAGGCGCATTTTTCCTTCACCATCAACCGCCCATCGGGCAACGATGTACTGGTGATAGACGGGGTGGCGATCGGTTATGGGGATAAAGTTTTAGCTAAATCCATCCACTTGAAAATTCAACGCGGGGAACGCGTCGCATTGATCGGCCCGAACGGAACGGGCAAATCCACCCTTTTAAAGGCGATCCTCGGTCAGGTTCCCCCTTTGGAAGGTACGATCAAATTGGGAACCCATGTCACAGTGGGATACTACTCACAAGAACAAGAGGACTTGAATGTAAGCAAAACGATTTTGAATGAAGTGTGGGATACTTTTCCTCAATTGGATCATACGCGCATCCGGACCGTTCTCGGCAATTTCCTGTTCTCCGGGGATGAAGTGCAAAAACCGATCTCTGTCCTTTCAGGAGGGGAACGTGCACGCGTCGCTTTGGCTAAACTCATGCTCCTTGAGGCGAACTTCATGCTCTTGGATGAACCGACGAACCATCTCGATCTTCTTTCAAAAGAAGTACTTGAAGTCGCACTCGACGAATACCCGGGAACACTGCTGTTCATCTCGCATGACCGCTATTTTCTCAATCGCATCGCCACACGTATCGTAGAACTCGGTCCCGATGGATTGACCTCCTATTTGGGGAATTATGACGATTATATCGAGAAGAAACAAGAACTGGAGGAAGCGGCATCGTTGCAGCCTCAAGATTCCGCCGCAAACAAAGAAAACGGCGAATCGGCCGATGACCGTGAACGAAAACGACAAGAAGAACGAATCGCCAAAAGGGAAGCAAAGAAACGGGCCGAGAGGATCCGTGCGATTGAAGAAGAAATTCATCGGCTTGAGGAACACATTCAAGCGTTAGAGAGGGATCTTTGTAATCCTGACATTTTCAGTGATCCTGAACGCGCGAGGGAAATAAACAACGAGTATGAGTCTGTGAAAGAACGGGTGGGAACCTTGTATGATGAATGGGAAAAACTGCTTGGAGAGGGATAGGCCCCTCTCCGCTTATTTCCAAATGCGAGGAAAAGAGATCCACCCCAACAAATTCACCTTATTTTCCTTCCCTTTCTCCCGTATATATCCGAAAAACTCTCCGAGAAAACCCTCCCATTTTTGTCCGATCTCCCTCTTGGCCGCTTCGTTTTTCAAGACGGTTGCCACGCTTTTGTTTAAAGCGGTTTCCAGATGTGCAAGTGCCTCCCGCAGGTGTTCGTCAATACCTTTTTCTTCGATCATGTGAGCCTTCCCCTTTCTTCTAGAAGTCTATCCCAAAATTTCTCTATCAATCTGCCTTTTCATACGCTCAAACTGGGCTTCCGCTATAATGTCCTCCACTTCCTCCTTGGCGATCTGAACGGCATATTTCGCGCGATCGATTAGGTTGCCCGCACCTTTCATCCCGAGAACCGCCAAGGGCTGAATGACGTTTTTGGCAACAGGAAGCAAGACGGGAGCCGCTACAGCCAGGGCAAGACCGGCTACAATTTTTTCCACATTATTTTGTAACATGAAATGTACCTCCTATTATTAAAATCTGTAACGTTTCAAAGATAACGACACGACTTCTATAGTCACCGTCTCACGCCAAGCATTATGTATGTCCGAAGGACGTTTTACACATCGGTATGCGCAACTTGCTGCAGGATCGTCTTTCTTGGAAAACTATGTTTAATTCCTTTCCTTTACGTTCCAAGGAAAGAGGAGACTCACTGATCCGCTTCGCCCTTGCCAGGAAAACCAGTAAGAGCGCGTCCGCGATCGAGTTGATCACCATGGCGGTAAACCCGAAAGGGATCAGAAGGGTTCCTATGATATTCCATATTTTTGTTACCGCTACATGCTGATTGATCATTTGCTGGATCCGCCGAGCATATGCGGCGCTCACTTGAATCTCTTTCAATTGGCTCATGCACACGGACGGAACCCCGGATGCGACGTACTCAATTCTGCTCTCCTTCTCATTTTCTGGGATGAAGAGAACGTCTTCTCCTTGTTTCCTTAACGTACAGATTCGCTGATACACCTGTTCATCATGGAACGACAGCCAGGATGGATCGATTCCGAGTCTCCGATAAAGCTCCCTGTCGAGCTGAAGACTGTCATGCAAAACAGCGATTTTCCATTGATTCTGTACAAGGTGACCAACGATGGAGACAAATTCGGGCGTAACCCCCCGCGGCGGCTTGGTCAGCACACCTATACAAATCCTCTTGTCATATTCCTCTTTTCCGACAAACTGAACGACATAACCTGTTTTCTCCATCTTATGGGCTATCCATTCGTATTCGCTGCAATCCACTTCATGTTTAAGCATGAAATTCTTATCACCGAGAAAAAATCCCATGCCGCTAATCATTCCTTTCACACCCCGTTCCTCCTCATGGACTTGAAACGAGGTTCGCAAGGTACGGCCGGTTTGTTCCGCCCTTTTTACAACTTCCTCCTTCCAGGTATGATTCGTGTTTTTCATAATAGAAGCGAGAGTACACCATATTTTTTCACAATCATTCATGTTGCTGATACATTGAATGCCCGCTGTTTCTTCCCGCAAAAAAATCTGTGATGTATCTTCGAACAAAACCGTTTTCGTTTGCGCCAGTTGTTGCAGGGATCCGTTGCCCGGTATCCGGTACTTTCTTTCTTGCGAGATCACTTCCGCATGTGACCATGCGTATTCAGCGGGCAATGTTGCAGGGCGCGGATTGGCGGCGAGGAGTACGGCGAGGGCCGTCAAAGGATCACGCACATAAGCCCAGGATGCCAATGCCAGGAAAAATCCCCATTTTTCTGCGCGTTCACTATACTGCCGAATCACGGGACTGTGCAATGAAACAGATGACTGTCTCTTCTCTTGTCCGATCGCCTGACCGCGTTTCCAGATGAGATATTGCAGAATGCTCAGCCCGGCGAGTACAACTAAGTTTTCCCTGATCAAAGCAAGAATGAACGTACACGCAAAAACCCAATCGAACATTTTTTTTCTTTTCTTTGAGTAGGTATAGCGGGTGAAAAAAGGATAGCCGGTCAGTATCGAAACAAAACCTGACAAATAAAATGCCGTTGGGTGACGAGAAAGAACGGAAGGTCCCCCTGTCATGATCTGTTTCACACTTAAGACTCCTAATCCCCCAAGCGACAAGGCCGACTCGAGAGGAACGCGTTTGCCGGGAATTCTGCCGGTCATCGGCGGAACAGCGGAAACGTTTTGTGCGACAGCGGCACTCGTCGCTGCCACTTCTTTTACAGCTGTACGTACGGATCTCTCGATGTGGAACGTCTGCTCCTCAAGAAGGACGATCTGTTTGTATATGCGGTCAAACGACGTTTTTTTCGGATCGAAGATGAATAGGCATCTTCCCGAATCGACAGAAGGGGCGATTTGTAAAACCCCTTCAAGCTGACTGAACTGGTGAAGGATCTGTCGCTTCATCAGGAGATTCTTTTTTAATCCATAAATCTGAATGCGGACTCTTCCGGGAAGTAGTCGCATAAACCGTTCATTCTCGTAACCAATGGCCATAACGATTCTCCTTAAATTTCCTTCACTAATAGACATAGTGTGAAACGCCGTCAGCAAATTTATTACGAAAACACAAGATTTTATTTCAAACAGAAGGACAACATTCACGAACCGAACACACAGCTTACGCAGCAGCCATCGGCTTTTGGGGGTTGTTCCCCCAAAAGCGTCCGGTCACTCGTTTGACGATTCCCCAGATGGGTTCCTCGCTGTTGGAAGCGACAGGTCCTACGGCACCCGCGATCGCTCCGGCCGCCAACCAATCTTGAATGCCGAGAGGCGTCGTCTGCAACTGGCCGGCAAAGAACGGCACTTGCACACTGAGAACGAGCGCTAGCAAAGCGACGAGCAACGATACTGTCAACACCCGATCTTCCCAAAGATCGCTGAGTTTCGCCAATCGGGACTGGCGCCGCCAATGAACAGCCTGCCACAATTGTGAAAGAATGAGCGTAATAAACGCAAATGTGCTTGCGAAAAATGGATCTTCACTGATGAGAAGCCCGCCCGCATAGGCCAGCATCGCCGTGGCACCGGATATGAATCCGTGAGAAACGATCGGCTTGTGCAACGATTGAAGATCCCCGTTTGGATGTCCTTGTCGCTGATCTACTTCTCTTTTTCCGATGGCGATACCTACAGAAGCCAGGGAGTTTGTCAATAAGTTGAGGATCACGGGCGAGAGTGCGTGATGCGCACCTGTGATCCCAGCGAGTGTCGAAAAGACTACTTCACCGATATTGCCGCTGAGAATAAAACCATTGGCGTGGCCCAATCGGGCGCGTGCATGCCCGGTTTCCTCAAGGGCTTCGATCACATCCTGCAGCCCCCTTTTGATACCTTGCTCGATGGCCGCCCAAGCCGCACCGAAGAGAGCTCGCTCCTGATCGTGACAACCGATAAAACAGATCGCAGAATAACGTTCCCTCAATGTTTCCAAAACATCGAGCCGTTCCCGTTCATCGGCAACGACGATCCAAACTTCTTCTTTTTCTAATGGCTTCTCTTCAAGCGTTGCAACAAAATCCTTTGTTGAAAGAATGCGGATTTTCGCGTCATCGAATGTGATCGCTTGCCGAAATCCCGGATCTTCTATAACACTTTCCTGCACGGTCAACACAACGGGCAGACCGAGATTCGCGACACGTCGCAACAGATGGGAAGAACGCTGATAGATACACTGAAAGGAAATCGCCCCGATCCATATGAGATCTTGTACATCGGTCGTTCCCCCCGCTGAGTGTACCGACATCCCCTCCGCTTCGCGTATACGGTACGCAAAACCGACAGTTTGTTCATGATGGCGGCGGGCTGTTTCCAACCAATCCTGGAGTGACTTTTGCAACGCATCCGATTTTTCCATTGTTGGTACATCAAAAAAGGAACATTCCATCTGTTTCGGTGAGATCGCACGTTTGCATTTCTCAAAAAGCAGTTGTACGGGACCGCGAATCACTTCCACGATTCTTCCTTTTTGATCTTGAAACGCCCTCATTTCAAACAGACCGTGTGACTGTAAGTGGGCGTGGTCGATCCATTTCCATGCACATGGATCCGTGCGTTGCGTGACCGGCAGATTTCCGTATAAACGGTTGACTGCACGGTCGTACGGCCCCAAATCACCGTTGATCCTAGCGAATGGTTTGGCGGCTTGGATCAATAAGACAGCTTCAGAGGAACTTTCCAGTTGCGCCTGTATCCCGTCTTTGTGAAATATCCGTTTATGAGAATGGATATGATCACTCACCTCTTTTGAAACGAACCAGCGGGATTGCGAACCAAACAGTTGGCTCGCTTCCATTTCATCCGTAAGCCCGTGATCGGTGAGGACGACCACTTTCGTATCTTCCAAGCGATCCACATGATGAAGGCTCGGCAGTTCCCGTGCTTCCTGACGCATGCGTTTCGTCGCTGTCCAAAACGCCAGACATATGGGCAGCGAGAATCCGCCCGGAATCACAGATGTGGCGACAGCGCTTGCTGTCGCGACTGCGGCTGAAGGACTCCAACCGACGAGAAATACCAAACCTCCGACGAGGATAATGGCGATCCATCCCGCTTTTGTCAGTTTCTTTGAAAGCGTGTCATAACGTTGTTCCGTATATAATTTTCTCCGTTTCGGTTGACGCAATATGTCCGCGTGGCGGGTGGAATCACCTGTATGTGTGACCACTGCTTGGGCCGAGCCGGAAACGATCACTGAACCCGCATACAGGCGGTTCGCTTCTGTTCCCCTGTTTATGCGCAAACAGGATTCCCCGTCCTTGCGGCTGACCGCACATTTCAACATCACGCGATAAGTAGAATCGGCATCCATCTCGCGCACTTGCAAGTGATTCGCACATGTGATGAAAGCGTCGGCGGGGACCACGTCCCCTTGCCGCAGAAATAACACATCTCCTGGAACCACGTCTGTCGGGGCAATCTGAGAGATCTGACCGCCGCGTATGACACTCACCGTTTTTTGCTCTTGCAAAAATCGTTGATAATCTTGTTCCGCTTGGCATTTGACCCGTGTCGTGTAAATGGCTTGAGCGGCAAACACGAGTAAGATGAGTGTCGTGTCAAAGTATTTACCGAGGCCCCACGCTAAACCTGCAAATGCCAACAGGCTGATCGCAGCTACACTTTTAAATTGTTCGCCAAACACTTTCCATTTGTTGGGTAACGGACGATAATGATTGAGGCCGTGTTGTTCCAGCCTTTTCCGAGCTTGTTCATGCGTCAGGCCGTTTTCCCATCCGTCCGATAATTCAACGGCATTGAGTTGCCCCCGAATCGTCTGTTCCACCTGATTTTGCTCATCAGGTTCGAGCAAACTTTGCAGAAAAATTCGAGGGGCATTGGCGAGACGTTGCAACAATGCCCCCACACCGCCGAACGCGTGTACCATGTTGACTCACCTCGATGATCGGTTCATTTTTCTTCTTTCTATGCTTCCGCATCATTCTGTCATTTAGCCGAACATCGTTTGTGCGCTCTCCTGGTAATTTGCGGGTTTGAAAAGATCCGACTTCTGGATCTTCGGAAGCAGAAGATCCGATAAGGGATAAGCCAACCGTCTTGCCGCGTACACGGTACCCAAAATCACTGCCCAATGCTGGAGCCCCAAAGGCACGCTGTTAAATAAAAATTGCATTTGCGGCAAGTAGATCGCTGCTATAAGGCCAGTGAGTGAAATCCCTAAAGTCCCCAGCATCAACGTGTCTCGGCGTAACTCTCCTGCATCTCCGCTCACCTGGCGCCAGTAGGAAACTTGCGATAGTTTGCCGATACAGAGAGTCGCGAGTGCTACCGTTCCCGCCAATGCTGCATGGCCCGTCAAAGCAGTCACTCCCATATACAGAGCTGTTGTGGCCAAGCCGACCAAGCACCCGCTCGCCAGTACGCGAGAGATCAGTTTCGCGTCGAACACGTCCCTTACTTTTTGTAAAGGCCGATTCATTTGCGGGTTTCTCCGCGATGAGGGCCGCCCCATCGTCAAGATGAGAGTCGGAAGCGAATCGGTCAACATATTCATAAACATCATTTGCACCGGCATTAACGGCAAGGGAAGCCCCGAAAGCACAACCAGCGATGCGTAGAGGACTTCTGCGAAATTTCCGGTGAATATATAGCCGATCGTACTTCTGATATTCCCCAAAACGGAACGGCCTTGGCGGATCGCTTTAACGATTGCGGAAAAATGGTCATTCGTCAGGACCAGCGAAGAAACTTCTTTCGCCACATCCGTGCCTGACCCCAGGGCGATGCCTACATCCGCTTGTTTCAGGGCAGGCGCGTCATTCACCCCGTCCCCCGTCATGGCGACGATCAAGCCGCGTTTTTGCAAAATGGAAACAATGCGCTGCTTGTCAGTGGGTGAAACACGGCTGTAGATGCGTACCGAACGGGTAGCAGCGCTCAGTTCCTCATCGGACATCCGTGCCAGTTCGGCTCCAGTCAGGACTTGTCCAGCGTCACATACGATGCCCAATTCTCTTCCGATCGCTTCTGCCGTGCGCGGATGATCACCTGTGATCATGACCACTTGGATCCCCGCTTTTTGACATTCGGTGACACATTCGTGTACATCTTCACGAGGCGGGTCCATCATGGCAAACATCCCGCCGAAGATAAGATCCGCCTCCAATTCATCTGTCGACAGAGATTGCTGATCTTCTTGTAACCGTTTAAAGGCCACCGCCAACACACGCATCGCCTGGTCGGCTGCCTCACGCTCCTGATCCAGGATCTTGGTCCGTATGCGGGGGTTCAGTTCGCAAGCATGACCGTCGGTTTGAACAGAGTTGCATCTTGCAAGCACGACATCAACCGCGCCTTTGGTAAAAACGTATGTCTCGCCCTTTTGGTTTTTGCAGACGACTGTCATGCGCCGGCGGTCGGAGTCAAACGGAATTTCAATAACACGCTGCCATCTCCGCCGACAGTCATTTACGGATATCCCCACTTTGCCCGCTGCAACCAAGAGAGCAGCTTCCGTTGGATCTCCTTGAATCTCCCATGTCGATCCCTGTTTATGTGCAAGTTCAGCATCATTGCACAAAACCGCTGCCGTCGTGAGCCACACGAGGCTATGCTCGGGATGGAGAATGACAGGCTCGCCTTTCTCAAAAATGCCCCCATCCTTCTGATATCCGTCACCCGTCACCGTCCAACAGTGTTCACCGCTCATGATCGTACGAACGGTCATCTCGTTCTTAGTCAGCGTGCCGGTTTTATCCGAACAAATCACGTCCACTTTCGCCAGTGTTTCCAAAGCGGAAAGATGTCTCACCACCGCTTTGTGGCGTACCATCCGCCGCATTCCGGCTACGAGAGATACGGTGATCATGATCGGCAAACCTTCGGATATCGCAGTTGTGGCTACCGAAACGCCTGTCATTAACGTATCGATCAACGTGTATCCCTGAACAAATCTCATCAAGACGACCGCCCCCGCGATTGCGAGCGCTGCAATGACCAGTGTCCGTGCAACGACACTGAGCCTTTGTTGTAAGGGGGTAGGTCGATTCGCCACATGTTGCAAGCCGGAGACAAGTTTCCCCATTTCCGTTCCCTGACCCGTTGCGACAACGATCGCTTTCCCACGGCCGCGTGTCATAAACGTCCCCATATAGACCATGTTCTTCCGCTCGGCGAGAGGAGTATCGGCTGCGGAAACTGCCGCCGCTGTCTTGATGACGGGAACCGATTCGCCAGTTAAAGCCGATTCGTCGATTTCCGCGTTCCAACTCTCCAGCAAAATGGCATCGGCCGGAATGCGGTCTCCCGCTTCCAGCAACAAAATATCGCCGGGCACCAGCTCGTTCGCAAGGACTTCCGTTTCCTTGCCTGCGCGCAAGACTCTCGCTTTGTCTACCGACAATCGTTTCAAAGCACGAATATCCTTTTGTGCTTTTTGCTCTTGATACGTGCCGATGACCGCATTGACTCCCAGAATAAACAAAACGCCCGCCGTGTCGCGAATCCGCCCTAAAAAGATCGGCAAAGCGGATATGCTGATCATGGTAAGAGTCGTGAAATTAAAAAATTGGCGGAATAGAGTCTTGTACCAAAGCTGTGTCTCTCCTTCCGGCATTTGATTCATGCCGAAAAAAAACTGCCTTTTTTTCACCTCGGCGGCACTCAGCCCCTCGTGGCCGTCACTTTGCAAACGATGCAGAATTTCATCCCGTTGAAGAGTTTGCCAATCCACCTTGACGGCGAGCGCTCCTTCTGTTACCGGATCCTCACTCGTCGCCGCAACACATTCGTTCGGATTTTGCAACATGGATTCGATAGCCAACAGCTTCTGCTCCAATCGGTTGGGGTTCAACCGATTTTCGTCAAACAGAATGAGGGAACGCCCTGTCAAGCTGTCTGCCGTCACCGTCGTTACACCGGGGATTTCAAGACAAAGCTGTTCAAAGAAGCGGGCAGCTTGCGTATTTTTTTGTATCCCATGGATGTAGACGCGCCAACGGCCAGGTAACCGTCGCAAAAACCTTTTTTCTGATACATTTCTGACTTCCAAGATCGTTAAGCCTCTTTTCTGCTTGAAAATGTGTAGGTTGACAGTTGTGCTACTTACATTTGAGAAATGAGATTAAAAGCTGCCACATGCATTAGTGTGGCTTTTGGGTGGGTCTTATCGCTTTGCAGCGAAGAGGTGAGTTGAAGGTCGTTCCGCATCAACTGTTAAGAATCCGGGCGGAACGGCCTTCATCGAACCCAAGCGCAAAGCGATACGCCCATCCAAGCACTAGTTCTGTCTTATGTCTCCACTTGCTGCACCGGGCGATAACCCACGCCAAAGAGCCTCCCGGTACCACCACCCGGCAGACTCTTCGGCCTTGATTGTCTTACTGTTGTTCAGGTGAAGCAAACATGTGTTGTGCCTGATTCACCGCATTGGATGTGGTACGTCCAATTCCTTGCACGGTTTGATTGGCTGTCGACGTGATGGAAGACCAAGTAGTGGACACCGCCTTCCGTACTTTTGGAAAGATAGCGTATGCCAACATGCCGACAACGACCCATTCAAAAGGTTCCATTTCACATCCCTCCCCTGCTTGTAGTTTGACCATAAGATGAGGAATCATTCAGTTCTCTGCAGGAAGCTTAACCGGTCAGTATAGGTAACGGGGGGAACGTTTTTCTGTTTGCAGACGAACTCCGAAACTTCCGGACGAGCGTATCGACGAGTTGTGATATCGGTCTGTTCAACACTGAAACGGAATATCCGATTCCCAGAATCACCACCCAGTGTAACAAGGACAGCGGTACGGTTTGGAACAATGTTTGCAGAGGGGGTAGATACACGATTGAAAGAAGACCCGTCCAAGATACGGCCAAAGTGGCTGTCATGAATCGATCGCGCAACAGGTCGCCGCGCGCGCGTGAGGTATCGTCCAACCTGCGCCAATCAAGCGCCTGAATCAATTCACTGGCGCAGAGTGACATGAACGCCAAAGTACGCGCCAACATGAGGTTTCCTGTCCATGTCATTGTTCCGCAAAATACACCCATGGTTGTCAGACCGATGATGATGCCTCGGGAAATGATCTGCGTGATCAAGCTGCGATCGGTCACGTCGCGTGTGATCTCCATGCTGAGATTTTGCGGCTCCTGCCTCGGATTTCCCATTGCCAGAGCGATCGATGGAAGAGCATCCGTAAACAGGTTGATCAATAGAATCTGGATCGGCACCAAAGGCAAAGGCATTCCTGCCAATACAGCCAATGTAGCGTAGAGCACTTCTCCGAGGTTCCCGCTCAATAAATAACCGATTGCCTTGCGAATATTGCCCAGTACAGTGCGCCCCTCTTGCACACCTTTGCAAATGGTAACAAAGTTATCATCCGTAATAATCATGGAAGACGCTTGTTTGGTTACTTCCACTCCCGATTTCCCCATCGCAATCCCTACATCCGCACGTTTGACGGCCGGTGCGTCATTGACCCCATCTCCGGTCATCACGACGATTTCGCCCCGTTTTTTGAATGCGGAGACGATTCGCAGCTTGTGATGAGGAGACACGCGTGCATATACGTCAACATTGGCGACCATCGCAGCGAGTTGATCATCACTGAGCTGATCCAATTCCACTCCTGTGAGAACTCGCCCGCCTCCTTCAAGGATTCCCAATTCCTGAGCGATCGCTGTTGCCGTCTTTGGATGATCGCCTGTGATCATGACGACTTTGATACCGGCATTTTTACAACTGAGAATACTTTCTTTCACTTGTTCGCGTGGCGGGTCAATCATGCCGATCAGACCGGCAAAGATCAGACGGTTTTCATCGATTTCATCATTGGATCGTTCTTCCGGATCCAACGGACGGTAGGCGACCGCCAACACGCGTAACGAACGGGACGTAAAATCTTCATTGCGCGCTTGTATCATCTCTCTCTGCGACTGTACCAGCGGTTGGATGTCTCCATCAACCAACACTCTGTCGCACATGTTCAAGACCTCTTCAATCGCGCCCTTGACGATGAGATGGCGATT
The DNA here is from genome assembly GCF_023705585.1 of Collibacillus ludicampi. Lineage (NCBI taxonomy): Bacteria > Bacillati > Bacillota > Bacilli > Caryophanales > Alicyclobacillaceae > Collibacillus > Collibacillus ludicampi. Next base: position 1,909,073 of record NZ_BOQE01000001.1, on the reverse strand, counting down.
GTTCTCCTGATCACCACAGATGACCGACATTCGGCGTCGTTCTGATTCAAACGGAACCTCTTTCATCCGTTTCCACGGTTTGCGGCTTTCTTCCGGCCAGATGCCTCCTTTTGCCGCCGCTACCAAGAGCGCCCCTTCCGTCGGATCTCCGCTGATCGTCCAACTGTGATCCGGTATCACATGTCCCTGAATGATTCCTTCCGAATATTCATGTTTTCCGTTATGTAGCAATTTCGCGTCGCTGCACAAAGTGGACGCCGTTAAGATCCATTTCAAGTCCGAAGTTTGCTGAACATCGATCGGACTTCCGTTTTCCGAAAACGTTCCGATTGGGGTGTATCCGTTTCCTGTCACTTCCCAGCTTCTTGCCGCGCTCGCGATCGCACGTACGGTCATTTCATTTTTTGTGAGCGTGCCGGTTTTATCTGAACAAATGACAGTCGCCCGACCGAGAGTCTCAAGTGCGGATAGTTTTCTCACCAGCGCATGTTTTCCGATCATCCTACGCATTCCGACAGCTAGCCCGATCGTGATCATGATCGGTAATCCTTCGGGTATCGCGGAGGTCGCGAGGCTCACACCCGTCATCAACATGTCAACGATCGGCATGCCACGGGCCAAACCGACCAGGATGACAAACACGCTTACGAGGATCGAACTCAAGACGAGGTATTGTCCGAGAATGTTTAATTTTCGTTGCAATGGCGTCGTCTCTTCCCTATGCTGTTGAACCATGGAGAAAAGCCGACCGATTTCCGTATCGATCCCTGTTGCTACAACCACTGCCCGCGCCCTTCCGCGCGTGACATGGCTGCCCATATAAAGCATATTGGTTCTGTCTGCCAGTGGCGTTTCGGAGTCGCAAATACCCGGTTTTTTCGCGACAGGAACAGACTCACCGGTTAACGATGATTCATCGACTTCCAGATTCCAGCAATCAATCAATCTCGCGTCGGCGGGCACTTGATCCCCGGGGTCGAGAATGATGATATCGCCGGGAACCAAAACATGGGCGGGCAGGATCGTTTCCTTTCCGTCACGCATCACCCGTGCAGTAGGAGCTGTCAATTCGCGTAATGCCCGTGCCTCATTCTCCGCTTTTCTTTCCTGAAATGTTCCAAGTGCGGCATTGATCGCAAGAACGCCCAAAATACTTCCTGCATCGAGGACACGGCCAAGCAGCAAGGCTACCAACGCCGATATAAGTAAGGTGATCGTCATGAAATTGGCAAATTGCCGTAAGAACAAACGCACCCAGCCCGGACGCGGAGCCTCAAAAAGCTGGTTCGGCCCATGGCGGGCTAATCGTTGATGAACTTCTCTCTCCATGAGACCGGAGACGGCGGTGCGTAACGATACGAACGTTGAATCGACGGTTTGGGTGTGCCATGGTTGAGAACCCGATGATTGTAAGGCTTCCGCAGCAGCCGCTTCTTTCTGCGCGGCCGCTAATTCGGCCAAGAGGTGCGAGTGATTCATTTGCTCACGAGCCAGTTCATCAAGAACCTCATAGATCCGATGAGGTTGCAAAATAGTCTCGTCAAAAAGAATCAGCACACGGCCGGTGACCGGGTTAGCCTCGACGTAAGTCACTCCCTCCAAGTGGAGTAAGCGTTTCTCGATCATATGCTTCCGTTCTCCGTTCCGTCTCAAGCCGTTCACTTGCAGGCGTAAACGTCCCGGTATCGGTCGGGTTCGGCTTCGTAATAATCTGCCGAGAAAATCGATCATCGAATCCCCCCTTTGCCGTAAGTAAGAGTTATTTTGAAAAGTGGGGATGATTTTTATACCATGGGAATTTTCTCATTCGTTTTCAGGGATTCATAAGAATGGGGCGTGTTCGCACACGCCCCTGTCAATTGTCGATTACGGAAGGACCGGGAGGCCTGGGATAGACGGAACGGATGGGATCCCTGGCACTGAGGGAATCGGAGGTTGAGGGTTCTCCGCTCGCAGATACCCCGGAACAAATAAAAAGAAAACCACAAAAATAATGAGAAATACCACGCCCCATCGAGCCCACTCGCCGTTTACCTCGTACATCAGTGATCGCCCCTTTTGTGCATGATAATCTTAATGAATGCACCAGAGCAGACGTCAGCAACATATATACGTCTAGATGAACGAATGATTGGTTATCTGCCGGTCATCCCATCGGAGAGACCGTTTCAAACAGTCCGAGAATAAACGGTTTTAGATCGATCAAACGCGGCGGTTCATTGATCGGATGTTCCGTCCCGGCGATCATGAGGGGAATCAGCGAATCGTATTTGTGCAGGGAGCCATGACACCCGCCGTTCAGATGCTTTGGGTAGTATCGGCAAAAAAATTCATAACGCGGTCGGGCGGTAATCACGATCATGGGAATCTCTTGCGAGTATAACGCGCCAAATAATCGTGAAAGCGCGTCGGGATAATCCCCGTAATGAATCGTTCCCTGATGCACGCGCAAATCCAACACAGCCGGTTCCCCCACAATTGTCCACTTGCTACCATAGATATCTACATGCGAGCCACCCGGTGCAAAATACAATTCCCCTCTTGATCCCCCCTGTTTTACCACAACCCCTCGGTCTTTCTTCCAAGCAATCAGGTCAATGCGCTCTTCTGTCATGAGCTGTTGCACCATTTCCTCCTGTTTCCCCTTCTTTAAAGGATAGAGGTAAGCGCTCCTTTCATTATTGCAGACCACAAGATCGTGATCGCCGACCTCTTCCCCTAGTTGAAGCACCCGGAACGGCCGCAAAAGGTGATCGAGATTAATGGTATACTCTTTGTTCGGTCCGATACGCGTTTGTCCATGATCACCGATGATGATGAATACGCATTGTACGATTGCTTCTTCCCAAGAACCGAAAGCGTTCAACAGTTCCTGAATGTGCCGATCCACACGGATTAACGACCGCTCGGCATGATCGGGATTTTTCTTATGTACCTCATGATCGTTGTCCGGAAGATAGACCAGCATAAAATCCGGTTGATCTTTGGAGAGAATGAGCGTTTTCGCAGCTTGAACGGCATAGCTATCATTAAAACCGCAGAATTTTCTCCAGCCTTTGAGATACCTTGGTATGGCGCGATTCAGGTTGTTCTGAGCAAGCGTTCCAAATGTCAAGATTTCAGGTCCGGAGATCTCGCCGTTTAGGCGAAACCCGCTGAGCACATTGAGCAAAAAGGGAAATTTGATTCGATGCTTCTTCCTTCCCCGATGCACAAGGGCATTGATGGAAGCTGTTTTTTTACCTCTATCTTCCAGTTCTTCAAATAACGTTGTCACCCCTTCGCTCAAATGGTTTTCGTTCAGGTGGTAAAGAACGTTACGAGTGCACGCGGTTAAGCCAAGTTTCCAAGCGCATCGCCAACCGTTCCAATAATCGATGACTCTCTGTTCTTGCGGATGAAACCAAATGATCCCCGGTACCCGGTGAACGTTGGGATACACCCCTGTCAGCAACGAGCTGTCAACCGAAGCGGTCATGGTAGGAAATACGGTAACAAACTCAGGCCAATATCTTCCGCGCTCCTTCAAAAACTGAAGTGCTGGAATCGATTTTTTCTGAATGCAAGATTCCAAAAGATGTGGCATTAATGAATCTACGAGTAGAAGAATGACCTTTTTCATGCCATCCTGCCCTTCATAACATGTAAGTATGTGTAACATTCCCAGTATTCCTCAAAAAATAAGATGTTATGAAACATTAACCGCTGAACCTTACCGTCGCTAGTAATGGTAAATGGTCGGACGCTTGGGGGAGAATGTTCATCATATGGACCGAAACCAACTGAAATTGGCGGCTTACAAAGATATAATCCAAGCGAATTTTGGGGCGTGTGGATGGGAACGTATAGAAAGGCCCTTGGTTTGTATGTTCACAAACATCGGTCAGATGACGGGTAATTTTCCTCCAGGCTTGCGAACCCGTCCTCATGTTCCAATCTCCCATGAGGATCACAGGTTGATGATCGGCCATCACTTTTTTTAAAATAAAATCCGTTTGCTTCTTATGAAAGATGGGATTCAGGCTGAGATGAGTGACATAGACTTTCACGGATTGATCGTTAATGTTCAGGTTCACTTCGAGCAAAGCGCGTCCTTCGATCATTCCGGGATAAAAATTCATGGCATGATTCTCGTGGGAAATGATCGGATAACGGGACAAAAAAGCGTTTCCATACTCTCTCAATCCGGTTGGCCGCTTCGTCCTTAATGTTAGCGCAGCGCCGAATGCCTCATGCATACCCAAGTATTGCGCAAGAAAGTTGATTTGATCCATAAAACTACTTCTTTTTGAAAAATGGCGATCCACTTCATTGAGACCGATCAGATCCGCTTCACTCTCGGCCAAAACGTCTGCGATTCGCTGCAAGTCGAACTGTCTGTCGGTTCCTTTTCCATGGCGGATATTAAATGTCATGATCTTTAGATTGGCGTCATTTCTGTCGTTCAGAAACTGCTTCACGGCCATCTCCTCCTTCTGCCTTAGTATGGCAAAAAAGGATCTGCGGTAACAAAAACACGGGTAATCGCGAAGAGCACCCGTGTTTCTGAAGTATCCCTAAATTCCCTTGTCGCCAACGAAACGATTCATTTCGTTTAGAGATTTATAGATGTTTCATTTAATACCCGGCTCCGTATCCGGGAACGAGGAGGAAGAACAGAACAAAGATGATCAGGAATACGACCGCCCAGCGCGTGTAAGCGCCGAAAGTTCCGTACATCACGACACCCCCTGTTTGCTTCATGTTTCAGCTTATGTTGGGGATACGAGCTAAGAAACGGCATGTGCCTTGATCCCCGCATGAATGGGGGTTTTACAAACAGAAAACCCGGTACTCTGTTCGGGCTTGACCACATTTAAATAGTCGGATCATCCTCTTCTTCTTTCCGGTGGAGATCGATGATAATTTCACCTTCCTTATTGACAGCCATGTACATGACATCCTCCAACCCTTTTCCCCCATACTCTCTGATCTGTTCAAAAAGCCATTTCTCGTCATATCCGGTACTGTCCAATTTGTCACGATCAACTTCGCCGTCCACGACCAACTCGATATAGGGCCCTTGACCTTCCGGTGACAGGTCGGGCCCTTTCACAAGATCCTCTTTCGAGACTGACTGCGCCGCCTGAATCGGTAAAATGCTCAAGTTTCCCGTAGGTTCCAGAATCGCGTATTCAATCTCGGAATATGAAAAAAAACCTTTTTCCCGAAGCAACATCATCAGTACATCGATATTCAACTTCGTTTTCCGCAAGTTATCCCGTAGTAAAACCCCTTTGTGGATGATCACAATCGGTTCACCGTTTGCGATCCGGCGAAAGGTGCGGCTTTTTAAAGCGAAATAAGCGGCGATGATGGTGGCAGCCGTGAACATGACAAGGGTATAACAAGAAGAAATCCAATCTTTGAGATTGGTGGTTGCCATCATATTTGCCGCCAGGTTTCCCATGCTTGCACCAGCTACCCAATTAAACATCGTTAACTGGGTTAACTGTGTGCTTCCGATCCAACGAACCAGCATGAGAAGAATGACAAAAGTAATCATTGTGCTGAGGGTAAGAAACAACCACGAGATTTGCATCATGAACACCCATTTTTTCTAGTTTTCTGCAGCCATATTTTCCCCTTCTGCTCCTGATTCATACAAGATCGACCACACAAATACGGAACCGAAAGAGAATATTGTAGATCACTTTTTCAGCGGAAGGTCTTTTACGTTCCATTCATGAGAGCTGACATCTACACGAAGACAGACGCTGATAGATTATGATTGATAGATGGAAGTGGAATTTAAGAAAAATAAGGCCGCTGTTTAGTCCATGCTATCTACTTGATACGTATACTTACATTACAAATGAACATGAAGGACAAACAAAAGGGAGTGAAAAGAACCTACCACATATGAGCAGCAGGTCTTCTCCGGAAAAGTAGACTGTTTTGCTCTAAGGAGTGAAAAACTTGAATGCATGATTTAACGGTTCTGATCACCGTGCTTTCTTTTTTATGTACGATTTCATTTATTTTCTGGAGACCTCAAGTGAATGAAGCGATACCGGCCACTTGTGGTGCATTGGTCGTCATCCTGAGCGGGAGTGTTTCATTCTCGGATTTGGGGAAAATCAGTGAAACCATTGGGGGAGCCGCAATCACCATCATGGCGACGATCGTCATGGCGATCGTATTAGAAAGTTTCGGTTTTTTTCATTGGGCAGCTGAAAAACTTGTTGAAAAAGCGAAAGGGTCAGGAATACGACTTTTCTGGTATGTCAATCTTTTTTGTTTTCTCATGACTCTTTTTGTTAACAACGATGGCAGTATTTTAATCACGACACCTATCTTGTTAATGTTACTTCATAACTTAGGGCTCAAAAACCATCAAAAAATCCCCTATTTATTATCAGGAGCGTTAATCGCCACTGCGTCCAGTGCCCCTATTGGAGTCAGCAACATCGTGAATTTGATCGCTTTAAAAATCGTGGGAATGGATCTATATATGCACACGGCGATGATGTTCATTCCCGCTACCCTGGGGCTTGTCCTGCTTTTGATTCTCCTGTTCGCTAACTTCTATCGCGTGTTGCCTCGCAGGTTACCCAAAACCACACCAGGGTTCTTGGCCCACTCTCCAGCACCAGGCAGTCACCCATTAAAGGGAGATTCCTCACCCATCCCCATGGAGCACCGAACAAAATTTATGCGTAACATCCTGATTTTTGTCTTTTGCGTCCGTGTAAGTCTCTTCGTCGCCTCCTACTTCCACATCCCCGTTTCACTCGCCGCCGTTGGCGGTTCCCTCGCTCTTCTCGGTTGGCGTTGGTATCGTTTAGGCATTTCCCCTGTTGATATGATGAAAAAAACACCCTGGTATATACTGGTTTTCGCCTTTAGTATGTATGTGATTATCTACGGACTGCACAACATCGGATTGACCGATTGGCTCATCCGTTTCCTCCAACCGATCGTTTCCGTCAATTTGCTCCGCGCGAGTATCATGATGGGAATCCTTGTGACCCTCATGTCCAATTTCTTCAACAATCATCCCGCTTTGATGGTCGGAACCATCACCCTAACCGGTATGGGACTGGATCCACTCATACTGAAAATCTCGTATCTTGCAAGTGTGATTGGCAGTGATATGGGTTCCCTTTTATTACCCATCGGAACTCTAGCTACACTGATGTGGATGCACATTCTCAAGAAAGGGAAGGTAAAAGTAACCTGGGCTCAATATCTGAAAGTAACTTCGATCGTGATTCCCATCACTACGTTGTTTACGCTTGTTATTCTGGCTTATTGGGTATCTTGGATTTTCTAAGTTTTTGATCAAGTTTAAAGGAGGTATCACTATGAACGATCTTCAACAATGGATTGGAAAACAAATGAATATTGAAATTTCAGGGAAAAAAAGGTGCAAAGGGATCCTCATCGACTTCGGATCCGATATCGTCGTTATCTATGATGGACAACAGTTCCTTTATATTCCGCTCGTCCATATACAGCACATGGAACTCAGCTTACCCACTGATGAAATCATTGAGAATCCGAATCACGTTCCGTTTGATAAACTGGGAGAAAGCTTCTCTTATCGAAAGATGCTCGATCATGCTAAAGGACGTTTTGTGGAGATTTATGTGACAGGCAACAAATCCATCCATGGTTATCTCACGAATCTTATGAACGATTACTTCGTTTTCTATTCCCCTATCTATAAAACAATGTATATCTCCCTTTATCATCTAAAATGGTTAATCCCTCACTCAAGTCAAGTGCTTCCTTATTCACTAAGCACACAATCGGTTCCATTGAATCCATCCCTTGCCTCTTTACCTCAAATCATGAAGGATTTATGTAAAAAATTAGAAGGAAAACTTGTGATTTTCGATCTTGGAGATCATCCCCATAAAACTGGACTGCTTAACAGATTCGATCCCAACAACCATCTGATCGAGATGGTGATCGCGAATGGTGAAACAATCTATTGGAATTTTCAGCATCTTAAGACCCTGTCCCTTTGTGATTAATGGAGGTTATCCCTGCCAATTCTCATTCGATAGATGGGAATTGGCTTTTTGTTCGAATCAGCTGCGGCAGCGTGAGCAGCACCGTAGTATCCCGAACACCTTCGTTTACTCCAGACGTTCGAGCGATCGCCTTGACAAAATCATGCAAGCCGGGAAAATGACGAGCATCATCATCATGACGGCAACGACAATCCCCGAATCATTCACACATAAACCGACACATGCACCCGATGTGATCCCTGTCACTGATATGTAAAGAAAAGGGAATTCCCTTCGTACCCGTTCCTTCACTGAATTCCTTAGGGACAAGAAGATGAGAAAGAGACTTAAAAGGACGATGAACACAGGACCTAAAAATGTCCAATTGATCACCCGCCAACTGGTAAGCAGTTTTCGTAGGATCGTTCTTTCCATCTCTCCGCTCCCCTGTTGCCAAACCGTGCGAGCCGCTTGGGAAATATGGGTGGGAAGCGCGAGATCCGGATGATTGAACACGAGAAGGATGACGAGAGCGGCCAACATGCTCAAGCTGAGAACTCCCCATCCTGCAAGCGTCCATCGTTTTTTCTTGAGCAAAAACAATGTCACCGAGAAGGCGGCGGCTGCAGTCAGTGCCCCTCCCGCGTTTGTCCCCAAACGTGGAGAAGCAAAGAAATAAAGGAGAAACAGAAAGAATCCCGCAAAAGTAACAGTGATCGCTTTTCTTCGCTGAGGAAATGCCTCTAACAGACAGCCGAAAGATAAAAGTACCGTCCCAAGAGTATAGCCCATGTATTCGTTTCCGATCCCGTAATATCTCGCACCGACGATCGGGTCATAGGAAAGAATCGATTGTGCGGCTAAATGCCCGCCTGTCCCGACATCCGCCACAACCACGGCTGCTGTCAGAAGACTGAGAGCGGCCAAACGGAGATAACAGGAACGAAACAAAGAAATACCTGCTAATACAGCTGCAAGCATAAGTCCGCCGGCCACAAACGCCCCCTGCCAACTGGTCGCGGGAAAAAGGGGCAAAAGCAGCCATATGAGCGGTCCGGCTAATAAGGAAAAACCCAAACACTCCGCCAAAATCAAGGAAACAACCTGCATGCCTATCCACGCTCGAAATACGAAGAATAGCAATACACATAACGAGAAAATCCCGAAACCAACCATCACTTTTGGACGCAATGAAAATGTCCTTGCAGTTTGCAAGGCAAGAACGTTCGTCTTGTCCAACGGGTACTCCGTTTGGATCCCTTGCATCGGGTGGCCTAACATCTGTGGAGGGGATGGTATCCCCAAATGCCATAGAACGGTCGGTGCCACATCCAAATTGGAGACAATCCCTTCCCTCCTGGTCGTTGGTGAAGTCAACAGAGATGCCTGTTTGACCGCTCCGCCGCGCATGATCAGCGGAGCTAACCATTCCGCACGAGAAACGGACTCCTCGGATACGCGGGGTGTAACCATCATAACAAGCGTTTCTGCGTTGGCCTCCCGCAAACATAGGTCGATCAGTTGATCGGTTTCCCGCAAAACCTTTCGCCGCAATTGTTCAAACTGATTCCGTGTCAACTGTTTCCGATACGCGTCCAGACGGGAAAGATCCCCTGCATCGATGATCGTAACATCATGACTTTCAAGAGTCTTCCCAAGGATATCACTCACCTTTGTCACGTCCATCCTCAACCCGAAAGGGCGGGCGGGATCCGCGATCAAGACATCCTTGCTTATCATGGAGCCTAACGGGATGCGTCCCTTTCCATCGATGGCGAACATGGCACCATACCGTTTAACCGTTTGTCCCTCATCCATCCCGCCGATCACAACCGTCCGTATTCCGCGGCGTTCCCACTCATTGCCCGTTAAACCAAGTGAAGAGGCATAAGGGAGCTTTTCAAGCGCATGTCTGAAATCGGGTGTGTTCACAAGAATGGGGCCGGCTGCTGTCTGACCCGTTCGTTCCTCATAAAGGAGATGAGCGGTCAAGCCCTCCCCTGTCCTTTCTTCAGGATTATAAATTTGCGGAGGTTTCTTCGTGGTTGTCGGCACTCCCAGCGCTAATGTCAGGTATGTATTCACATCATTCTTCGCTCCGCCCGTATTGCTATTCATCAATCCGAGCGCGCTTCGTTTCGCCCATTCTTGAACATGGGGCATATCCTCGCTGACAAGATCATGAAACCCCAGCCGATTGACCAGCAAAAGGATGACCTTTTTATGCGGATGAGGATGATCGAGAATTGCAGAGTGGATGTCTGCAAGCGCCGATCCAGAAGTCCCGCCGATGAACAAGGCGATCAACCATATGGATAGAAAGATTGTAGGAAAACGGTTCACGATAACGACACCTTCACTTTTTCATTTATTTTCCACAATGGTCAGATGAACTATTCACAAGCGATCAATTGACATCATCGGATGAAAAATGCGACAAATCCACACTATCCACATATTTATCCACAGTACCAGCCGGCGTTTGACGTGCATGTTCCGACTTATCCACATTAAACGACGAAGTTTAACATAAAATATTGCTGATTTTTGTCGATAAAAAATATAAGGTTCTGCTTGCAGTTATCCACGTTATCCACAAATACCTGTGGATAGTGGATAAATTATCTTCAGCCGGGTGTGGATAATGAATCACTTTGTGCACAGCGAAAATGGCTTCAAACAAAAAAGTGACCGATTCCCTACGAACCGGTCACCCTAGAACATTCAAAACTGAATTCGTTTTCCATTCATCCAATCCGTGATACTTAAATTGGCGATCGCATTTAATTCAAGCCCGTGGAATTCCCCCCTCGCGTATAAAGGGAATGCGGCCGCCGCGATCATCGCCGCATTATCCGTGCACAACGATAAAGGAGGAAAAGTCACGCGAAACCCTTCTTCCGCAGCCCTTGCGGTCAATCGTGTGCGCAACCCCTGATTGGCTGCCACTCCACCGGCGACGACCACCTTTTTGACGCCTGTCTTCTTGACGGCCCCAACCGTTTTTTCCACAAGAACATCCACCACGGACGCCTGAAAACCAGTGGCTACGTCTTCTTTTCGTAATACGTCCCCGCGCTGCTCCGCATTATGCAATGCGTTCAGTACCGCCGATTTTAAGCCGGAGAAGGAAAAGTCAAAAGACCCCTCCTCTAGCCAAGCGCGCGGAAATTCGATGGCGTTTGGATCCCCTTCCTGTGCCAATCGGTCGAGAATCGGGCCTCCCGGATACTCCAGCCCCATGGCCCGTGCCACTTTGTCGTACGCTTCCCCGACCGCATCATCGCGCGTTCTTCCCAAGAATTCAAAGTGATCATGGGATTGCATGTAGACGATTTCCGTATGCCCGCCCGAGACGACAAGCGCGAGAAGAGGAGGTTCGACCCCATCGGAGAGCACGTTGGCATAGATATGACCGGCGATATGTTGTACGCCGATCAAAGGAATCGAGCAAGCGTATGCGATCGCTTTGGCCGCCGCAATACCGACCAGGAGAGCGCCGACAAGACCGGGACCGTATGTAACGGCGATGGCCGATACGTCTTGTAAAGTCACTTGCGCTTGTTCCAACGCTTCCTCAATGACTCTCGTCACATTTTCTACATGGCGTCTGGAGGCGACTTCCGGTACCACTCCTCCGAACCGCTTGTGGATGGCCGCTTGTGAAGAGATCACATTGGAAAGGATCTCTCTCCCTCCGCGGACAACCGCTGCCGATGTTTCGTCACAACTGGTTTCCACGGCGAGGATCAAAGGTGTGCGCCCTGCTTGCATGTCTTCATGGTATTTCTTCCTGACTCGCTCTATCCATCCCATTCTTCGTACTCCTGTTCCTTGTTAAGCTACAAACTCGAATCTGCAAGAAGGTCGGAGGCAATCAGATCGGACCACATGATCAACGCATCTTCTTGGTTATCGGAATAGTATCCTTTACGAACCCCTTGGGGGGTGAATCCGAGCTTCTTATACAAATTTTGCGCGACGCGGTTCGATACCCGAACCTCCAGTGTGATTCGTTCCGCCCCTTTTAACCAGGCGATCCTCATCATATGACGCAGCAACTTTTCTCCCAGTTTGCGTCCCCGCATCTCAGGTTCAATCGCGATATTGGTAATATGGGCTTCATCCATGATCACCCACATGCCCGCATAGCCGACAACCCGTTCGTTCCATTCCACAACCACATAGTGAGCAAAATGATTGTTTTTCAATTCTCCTTCAAACGCCGATCGTGACCACGGGGTTGGAAACGAAGCATGTTCGATTTCCAGAATGCGGTCGATATCCTCCAGCACCATCCGTCGAAACGCACATTCGCTCATCGATCAGCTCCTCCCGTCCGCTGAAGCTTCCGGTGATTGCGTCTGTTTGGAGAGCCATTTGGCTTCCGCTTCCGCCAGTTGCAGATATTCGGGAGCAAAACCTGTGATATCCGCTTTCTCTCCCGCAAGCAGCCGTGGAATGCCAATGTCTAAAAGGTGACCCGCACGCACAAGGTCTAGTGCTGCACATTCGACAAAGTACGCATCATCACCGAATGCCTCTTTGATCTCCTGCCGATATGCTTGCGCGCCGTCCCCACAGAACAAAACGGACACGGGTTTCTGCGCGTTACGCCTTTCGTCCTGTCGGGAATGAATCGCCGAAAACAGTCGGTCGAGTGGGAGAAGCGAATCGGCGAGCGTCTTTCTGAAGGAACATTCCGTCCGTTCATAGAGGGCGGTATATGCTTGTTTTCGACGGGCATCGAACATCGGGCAGACGATTCCGTCGCTCGCGAGGAAATTCCTCGCCAATCCGTCCAGGCTGGAAACGCCGAGAAGCGGAATGTTGAGCGCCCATGCCATCATTTTTGCGGTGGCTACACCAATGCGCACTCCCGTGTAAGAGCCCGGGCCATGCCCGACGATGATCCCCTTCAGGTTTTCCGGTTGAATCCCGATATCATCCAGCAACACATCGATTAAAGGCATCAAACGGTTCGAATGATTCCTCTTCAGGTTTGTCGTCGCCTCGCCAAGCAAGACACCCGGTTCGCCGACAGCAACGGTGAGCGTTCCTGTTGCTGTATCCATCGCTAGGTACGGCATCGTTTCATCATCTCCTCTACCCATTCGCTTGCCCGCGGACCGCGTGCGACAAAATGCAGCGTCCGCCGATGCTCACCGTTTTTTTCAAGAGTCAGGGAGAGATAATCATCAGGCAGGCGCTCTTCGATCAGTTCAGCCCACTCGACCACGGTCACGCCTTCTCCATAAAAATATTCGTCATATCCCAAGTCTTCTTCTGCGGCATGTTTACCCAAACGATAGACATCGATGTGGTAAAGAGGGATCCGTCCCTCATATTCATGAATCAAGGTGAAAGTCGGTGAACTGACGCTTTGCCCAACGCCTAATCCGCGTGCCAGTCCCTGCGTAAATGTGGTCTTACCGGCGCCGAGATCTCCATGAAGGGTCAACACATCCCCCGGTTTTGCCAGTTCACCCAAAATCTCTGCAAATCGTTGTGTTTTCTCCGCGTCTTCTGCGATCAACGTCCACATGAAACGTCACTCCCGAAAATGAATCGCTAAAAATGACAATACCCTTTCGCCTCTATTAATCTCGGTTCCTGTCCACCACTGGTAAGCCAAACTCCTTTTTCTTTCGTTACTATCCCTATGCGTGTAAGGGAAATCCCCATTTCTCGCGCCCTCATTTGCAAGGCGGGGAACCCATCTGCGCGCGCCGTTCCAACCAGTTGATAATCTTCTCCGCCAAATAATGCGAAATCAAGCGGATCTTTTTGTACAGCGCTTGCAAAAGAACGAACTGCCGAATGAATGGGGATCGCCAACCGATCGATTTCCATCCCTACACCGCTCGCCTGTGCAATTTCGTTTAACTCGCTGGCCAGACCATCTGAGATGTCGTTGCATGAAGTACAACTCCCGCTTTGCTGCAGTAATCGTCCCAAAAGGACTTGGGGTTCGGGTCTTTGATGAAATTCGATCAGCTTGTCACGTTCCGTTACTGATACCCGATCGCCCTCCCCTTGCAAGAGCGAGAGACCGGCGGCGGAACCTCCGACCGTACCGCTAACGAACACCACATCTCCCGGTTTCGCACCGGAACGCAACAGTGCACGCCCGGTTTCCACTTCTCCGAGCAATGTAACAGAGATGACGAGACGCTCCTGTATCTTGACGATATCTCCTCCGACAACATGTGTGCCATGCTGACTGCAAATCTCCGCCACGCCTTCGTACAGGGATTCCAGTGATTCCACATGAACCATCGGCGGGATGGCAAGCGAAATCACCGCATGTTTGGGAATCCCCCCCATCGCCGCAATATCGGAGATCGAGACGGCTACCGATTTGAAACCAAGATTGTGAAAGGAGATTGTCTGTGGCAGGAAATGTACACCTTCCACCAACATATCTGTCGTCATAACCACCTGGTATCCCTCTTTGACCTGCAGAACAGCCGCATCGTCTCCGATCCCCACGATCACACTCTCATCCGGTTGTCCCAGTTTTCGTGCCAGCCGGTCGATCAAACCAAACTCCCCGATCTCCTTTATGAACATTCTCCTGCCTCCAACATTCATTGTTCCATTTATTATATCCTAAGGAAACGCACACCACCCTGATATCCTTGAAAATTAGTGCTTGGGTGGGTGTATCGCTTTGCGCTTGGGTTCGATGAAGGTCGTCATTGAGGCATATGCTTTGCGCTCATGCTCCGTGGAGGTCGTCTTGCATGGAATCATAAACAAATGTTGCAAGACGACCTCCAAGGTCGCTATTACGCGCAAAGCATATACCTCTAAATGGTATAAAGGAAGCGGAACGACCTTCAACTCACCTCTGCACCGCAAAGCGATACAACCCACCCAAAAGCCACTCCGTTTCTTGAGAAAGCCTTATACTTCTCCCGCACAAGAAACTTTTCATCCTCTGATGGTGCCGCTTGGGGCATGGGTGACTATCTTAATAATTAGTGCGATATGCTCCGTACAAATGCTACTTGCGCTATCAATGAACGGGCAAGGGACTCTGCTCAGGCAAATCTCTCATGGAGAGGCCCACGCGCCCTTTCTTCACATCGACAGAAATCACGCGCACATTGACCACATCACCCACGGAAACGACATCCATCGGATTTCTCACAAATCGGTCGGCGAGTTGCGAGATATGTACCAAGCCGTCATTTTTCAAGCCGATATCGACAAAAACGCCAAAATCGACGATATTTCTCACCGTTCCCCGCAACACCATACCGATTTCCAGATCCTCTATTTTTAAAACATCCGTGCGGAACACAGGCGGCGGGAGCTCTTCCCGCGGGTCACGCCCAGGGCGCAACAGGGATTCCATGATGTCTCTGAGTGTCGGAACACCGATTCCCAATGATGCAGACATTTGCGCTGCATCGACTCCCTTGAACTTCTCTTCGATCTCTTTCCGCACCGCAGGATTCAAGATATCTTCGGGACGGTATCCTAAAGTTTCCAGAAACTGTTCTGCCGCTTCATACGATTCTGGGTGAATGGGCGTATTGTCGAAAGGATGTTCGGCATCGGGAATGCGTAAGAAACCGATGCATTGTTGGTACGTTTTCGGACCGAGGCGAGGTACTTTGTTCAGTTCTTTGCGACGCCGAAACTTCCCGTTCTCCTCGCGATAAGCTACAATATTCTTGGCTACTTGGGAAGACAACCCTGATACGTACGATAAGAGCGAAGCCGATGCGGTATTCACGTCAACCCCTACCGAGTTCACGGCAGACTCTACCACTGCCGCCAATTGTTCCTCCAACCGCTTCTGAGAGACATCGTGCTGATACTGTCCCACACCGACCGCTTTCGGATCAATCTTGACCAACTCCGCCAACGGGTCTTGCAAACGCCGGGCAATGGAAATCGCACTCCGTTCCGCCACGTCGAGATCGGGAAACTCTTCTCGTGCCAACGGTGATGCGGAATACACGCTCGCCCCCGCCTCCGAGACGATGATGTAAACCAATTGGCGCGGAATTTCTTTTAACAGTTCCGCCACAAACAGTTCCGTTTCGCGCGATGCGGTTCCATTTCCGATCGCAATGATCTCCACACCGTGTTTCTCGATGAGACTTGTCAGGATCCGTTTGGCTTCATCCACTTTGTTCTGCGGCGGGGTCGGGTAGGTAACGGCTATATCGAGCAGTTTACCTGTTTCATCGACGACAGCCAGCTTGCAACCTGTACGGTAGGCAGGGTCGATGCCCATCACCACTTTTCCGCGGACAGGCGGTTGCAAGAGCAATTGTTTCAGATTCAAGGCGAACACGCGGATTGCCTGTTCATCCGCTTTATCTGTCAATTCTGCACGTACTTCCCTTTCCACCGACGGAGCGATCAACCGCTTGTACGCGTCGATGATCGCTTGTTGCAAATGAGGAGTGGCATCTGTTGTCCGTTCAGGCAGATGCAATTGTTGCAGGCGCGTCAGGATTTCCTCGACAGGCGCTTCGATCGACACGCGCAAGATTTCCTCCCGTTCTCCGCGATTGATCGCCAAGATCCGGTGAGGCGGGATCTTGCTCACAGGTTCTTCATATTTGTAATATTGTTCATACACGCTCTCCACTTCCGGATTGATAGCCGTGGACGTGAGAATGCCCTTGCGGAATGTCAATTCACGTACAATTTTGCGCGCTTCCATATCATCTGACACTTCTTCCGCAAAGATGTCCAGTGCTCCTTGCAAAGCTTCTTCGGCAGTGAATACCCCGCGTTCCTCCGATATGTATTGTCCGGCTTGAACGAGTACATCTCCTTGTCCATCCCGCACGAGCCATTCCTTCAGCGGTTCGAGTCCCTTTTCCCGTGCGATCGAAGCGCGAGTTTTCCGTTTCGGGCGATAGGGGCGGTAAATGTCCTCCACTTCGGTCAAAGTGGCCGCCTTGACGATTTGTACCGCCAATTCTTCCGTCATCTTCCCTTGTTCATCAATGAGTCGATACACGTCTTCTTTGCGCGTCTGCAGATTTCGCAGGCTCGTCAGTTTCTCGTCGATCTCGCGCAGTTGTTGTTCGTCCAGTTCACCGGTCATCTCTTTCCGATAGCGGGCAATAAACGGTATCGTATTGCCTTCATCGAATAAACGTATAGCCGCGGCCACCTGCTCTTTGCGGAGGTGGAGGGCTTTCGCTATCTCCAGAGCATAATCGGGTGTTTGGATAGACATAAGGTTCCCTCTCTTCATCGGATATTACCTTTATTCATTCGTTCCCATCTTGAGGTTTTCCTACTTAGAAAATGAGTACTTGGATGGATGTATCGCTTTGCGCTTGGGTTCGATGAAGGTCTTACGGGTATATGCTTTACGCTCATGCTCCGTGAAGGTCGTCTCGCATGGTATTATAATCAAATGTTGCGAGACGACCTCCAAAGTCGCTATTACGCGCAAAGCATATACCCCATACCAAAAAGGAAGCGAGCCGACCTCCAAAGTCGCTGTCTCACGCAAAGCATTACGACCACCTAAAGACACTTTTCATCCTCTAACTTACGGCATGGTTAGCAACCTTGAAAAAGACTTCGAAAATCTGTGGTGTACAGCCCTATCATAAAACGCTGCAGAAGGAATTCTAACAATAAAAAAGAGACGCGTCTAATACCACGTCTCTCACACACGAAAACATCCTAGATACGAACTTTATTTATAACCATGCGGAACAACAGATAGGGACCACTCAGGATCAGCAGATCCAACACTAGACTAGGTAAGTCCATTTTGTATACATTCACCTCAAACTCATTATATTCCCTTTGGCTGTCCCTTTGCCAACGAATATTTCACAGAAATCCATCCTTATCCCGCGAACAGGTACCATCTGCGACAATTGCCATGCAAGAAATACATCAGTCATGCTCACACTCAAGTTCTTGCACAGAATCAGTGTTTGGAAAAATTTTATTCTCTGACTTCTATACTTATGCTGTCCTTCTCCTCGTTACTGACCATCCATACGTGGATCTGGTAACTACCGGTCGGCAACCGTCTTCCCTCCATGTCTCGAAGATCCCACTCGGCAGAAAATACTCTTGAGTCACCGGGTTGGATCGTCAACATCGCGGCCACTTGGGAAAACAATCGCCCCTTATTCCATTGCCATACGAGCATGTCGTGGTTCCACACAGCGATATCAAACCGTTGCGTAGTGGAAAACGCGTAAGCGCGACTTTCCGTACTTTCGTTGTATAAACGCAAATGAAAATGGACGGTATCTCCGTATGAGTAGGTTCTTCGATCGGTTTTCACAAGCAGCATACAAAAACCCCCTGTGAAGAACGGCTTGTATGCTAGCTATATGTGACAACAAAACCGAATAGAACCAAGATCCTATTCTCCGGGTGCCGATACGACACAATGGTTACTTTTGTCTATTCGTGCAAGTTATTGGAGTCTAAGGGGATACTATAGAAAGGCTCAACATGCATGAAGGAGGAGATTCCTCTGTACGAGAAGAAAATTTCTCGTTCACAATTCGGAGCGTTCGCATATGTACTTTCCACAGCCACTTCTCTCATCTATGTCCCTACCGTTACTTTTAAGATTGCTAGACAGGACGGATGGATCTCGCTGATCTTCTCCTACATGGCCGGTATCTTTGGAATACTTATGATCCATACACTGATTCGTCATTATCCGGGAAAAACATTGGTTCAATATACCCCCATTGCGTTGGGACGAATCATCGGCAAAATCATCGGCGGCCTCTATATCTGGTTTTATTTCCATGTGGCCGTCATCATTCTTCGCGAAATTACCGATTTTACCGGCACGTACGTTCTTGATAAAACACCCGTGGTCGTTATTGTATCGCTTTTGGTGATCGTGTGCGCCTATGCCGCCTATGGGGGAGTCGAATGTTTAGGAAGACTCATGATCATCATTGCTTTCTTATCCATTATTGCGAATATATCCTTGCTGATTTTTGTTATAGAAAAACTCGACTTCGATAAGCTTCTTCCTATCTTTGATAGAAAGTTGGCACTTCCCATTATAAAAGGAAGCATCATTCCTTCTGCCTGGTTGGGCGAGATTGTCCTTATGGCCACCTATCTTCCCATGTTACAAGAAGAAAAGAAAGGGAAAAATACTCTTCTCATTATACTCACCTTTTCTGTCATGCTTCTTATGATTACTGACATCTTTGCCATCGCTGTATATGGTCTCTTAACCGCATCATTCGAATATTCCGTTTTCAATTTAGCGCGCATAATCAACATTGCCGATTTTTTTGAACGGGTGGATCCAGCCTATTTAGCCGTTTGGGTGGCCGCGATATTTGGCAAAGTCAGTCTGTTCTATCTCGCCATTGTGAAAGAAATCGCTCATTGGTTAAAGCTAACCGATTATCGAATTACGATCATCCCGGTAGGTATTTTACTGGTTATAAGTTCTGTTACTCTCTTCTCGAATACGAGCGAAATGATTCAATTCCTTAGTTACACGTTTCCTTCTTACGCCTTTATTTTCGAATATGTCATTCCCTCGTTAGTACTGATCGTTACCGGGATCAAACAACGCCTTACGCAGTCGAAGTAAAGTTAGGAAGAAGATGGGGACAACGGTTTGGATCGTCAGTTTTATCACTCATTCCATCGCTCGATCAATCGTTCCCACTCGTCTCCGTTGTTTCTTACGATCGTTATCCCTAACTCTTTCATGTGCCGCGAGTTGGGCACGTACGCATCCGTCAGGAGAATGATGTCCACATTCGCCCGTGCCGCACGAACCTGCATGACAGCTTCCTCCATTCTGCGAATCCTTTCTTCCCATTCTCCTCTTCGATAGGCATGATCCTGTTTGGTCAGAGACAAAACAAGGACATCGGGAGCAGCCTCTTCAACTGCAAACACCGCTTCTTCAACGGGCAAATCGTAACCTAGAAACTTTACTGCCGCTCCGGCAAAACGCAAAAAAAGCGCAAAGGACAACAAAGGGATATCGCTTGGTTCTCCTTCTAATGAAAAAGCGAGAAATGATCGCCTGAAAGAACCGCTCTGCTCATCACCTACGGAGACGAGCGGAAGGACTCGCATGAGCGCATGCATACGGTTTCTGATAATATGAAGCGCGAATCGTTCGTGAGCGATTCGCAGTTCACCCGTCTTGACACCTTGCCACAACATGTCTTGCAAGTCGATCATCCATTCACTGACAAATACACCGATACCGAACATAGCACTTACAAGATCCACGGTTTGCTCCGCCGCCGCATCATCCCAATGCAAGATCGCTTTTTTGAAACGATGCAACGTCTCACGATACCCATGCCTCTCATCGGATTCCGACGCGTGCGGTTCCGTTGCACCCCGTTCTCTTTCCAACTGCTCTTCCTGCATTTGTTTATAGAGGTGTACCGCTTGACCAATCGTAAATCCTTTGTTGATCTGATCGATTAACCATGCGAGTGTCTGCATGTCCTGTTCGCTATATAATCGGTGGCCCGCTTCATTGCGCATCGGGCTTATGATATCGTATCTCCGTTCCCATGCGCGCAAAGTTTCCGGCGATAAGCCGAGCTTTTGGCATACCGCGCGCATGTTATAGATCCCATGATTCCGTTCCACCATTGGTTACACCGTCTCTTTCCATTCCTTCCCCCATTGTATAATAATTCTACAAAACGCTGCACGCCACGCAAGGGAATCCCTACTCGGAACGAACAAAAAGATACGAGAAGGGAGCGGGAGAGCACAATCTCTACACCGGATTCATTCAATGGATGAACCATCGCCCCATACCCGTCATAAAGAAGGGGCTTCTCCACATACAGATGTAAAACGATCACGTGTATGTGAAGAAAGGAGACAGTCCCGTGTTCAAGACATTGTGGCAAACATTTCTTCATTGGGTACACGCTGCCGGTTATTCGGGGGTCGTTGCCGCCATGATTTTGGAGGGACTCGGGATCCCCTTCCCCGGTGATGCCGTGATGGCCTTCTACGGATTTCTCGCGGCACAAGGCCGCTTCTCCTTCCTGATCATCTGGCTGTCCGCATCAATCGGCTGTTATATAGGTTCCCTCGCCGCTTTTTTCTTCGGGCGACGTTACGGACTGCCCTTTCTCCTGCGTTTTGGACGATTTGCGCTGATACGACCGGAACAAATTAAACAAACGGAACGATTATCACGCAGATTCGGTATCTTCGTCTTGGTTTTCGGCCGTTTTCTTCCGGGAGTACGCACATTATCCAGTTATTTTGCGGCGATCGGCGGGATGTCATGGCCTACATTCTTGTGTTTTTCCCTTCTCGGCTTTTTCGCTTGGTGCTTCACCTGGGTGGGGCTGGGGGTTTATCTGGGAGAACATTGGCGCGACCTTGTCGAGATCATCAACCGCTCCCTTCTGTGGATCACAGGCTGCCTCATTGTCTGCATGTTCTTCTATCTTTGGCGTCATCGCCAAAGGTAGGTTCATTTCAGCCGCTTTTTGTAAACGGTACAAGCCAAGTCACCCGTCTTTTGCGGGTAACTTGGCTTGCTCTTTTACAACACTTGTGTACGGTTCGTCTCAACGACACGCGCTTCCGCCTTTTTCACCAGATCGCCTGTAGGCGTTGCAAAAATGTTTTTTTGTACGATCAAATCCATCGTGGATTGCACCAACGAAGGGTCAATCGGATCGACGGGATTAGCGAGTGAGAATCGTACCGTCTTGTTACCGGAAGTGATAAAGAGTAACTCCAGGTTTTTGCTCGTCATCGCTTATCTCCCCCTTATTGATTGAGTTCCGCGCGATCAACGCGCATCACACTATAGAGTGGAAGTCCTTGCAATTTGGCGAGCGCCTGAGCGACTTCAAAAATGTCCTGGTCTGTCGCCGTCGCTTTGACATTGGGAAACTCCTTCTGCTTGAGTTTGGGCTTCCCTGTAGCGTCCGTACCGGTCTGCAGTTGCAGTACGAGACTGGAGTAGCCTGCCGTTTTGTTCATGTGAAGTTCCTCCTCTTCCTTTTGTTCGGACAACTTGTACCGTCCGACAAATTAGAAGATGCGAATAACGTTAGAAAAAAGGGACAGGCCAAGAGTCACAAAGCTGTCTACACCCTAACGCCGGAAGAAAAAAGAACTCCCCTACAAAATTTCTATAGGGGAGTTGTACAGAACCTCGCTTGTCCGACCCGAAACCAAAAGCTTCCTCCAGCTCATTCTTATACTACAAATTGTCTTTTTTCAATGTGTATCTATTCTACCAATTTCTCAGCCGTTAAACCGCGAAGTTGGATCTCTTTTAAAAGCATTTGAATGAAACAATCCTCAAGTTTTAACTCGATAGCTATCTCGTAACAATCCAATAATTCTTCATTGCTTAAATACTGCAGAATGCTCATCTTTATCTAGCAAATCAGTTTAGATTCATCCAGATCGCTTTGACTTGCGTGTACAATTCCAGCGCATAGCTGCCCATTTCTCGGCCAAATCCAGACTGCTTGTAACCGCCAAATGGAACAGCTGCATCAAACGCGTTGTAACAGTTCACCCATACCGTTCCAACTTCCAACGCGTGAGCCACCCGATGAGCTTTCCTTACATCGTTCGTCCATACGCCTGCGGCCAAGCCGTATTCACTGTCATTCGCCCGGCGAATCACGTCCGCAATCTGTTCCTCATCATCGAAAGGCAGTGCAGCAACGACCGGCCCAAAAATTTCCTCTTTTACAATGGTCATATCATCCCGAACATCCGTGAAGATCGTTGGTGGCACAAAGTATCCGGGTCTGTCGAGCGGTTGACCTCCGATAATCGGAGTGGCACCTTCCTCTTTTCCTTTATTAAGGAAGTAAGATACCCGATTGAATTGTTCATCCGAAACCAGAGGACCAATCTCAGTTGATTCATCCAATCCGGGTCCCTGTTTGATTTTCGAAGCAAAACTGCTCATATCGGATAGCACGTTATCAAAAACTTTCTTGTGGACGAACAGACGCGAACCTGCACAGCATACCTGGCCTTGGTTAAAGAAGATCCCCATCAAAGCTCCCGGAATCGCTTTCGAGAAATCCGCATCCGGGAATATGATATTCGGCGATTTTCCACCTAATTCCAAGGAAACCCGCTTTAAGTTGCCTGCCGCTTGTTGCATGATCAACTTTCCAACCTCTGTGGATCCAGTGAATGCAACTTTACGGATTCGCGGATGTTGAACAATCGCAGCTCCCGCCGTCGGACCAAAACCCGATAAAATGTTGACTACACCTTCCGGAAACCCCGCTTCTTGGATTAATTGCGCTAAATAGAGAGCGGATAGAGGAGTCTGCTCCGCTGTTTTCATAATAACGACGTTACCGGTCGCCAAGGCAGCCCCGAGCTTCCATGCGGCCATTAACAGCGGGAAGTTCCATGGGATAATTTGCCCTACCACGCCAACGGGCTCACGTCGGGTATACGTGAACATATGACTGCCAACCGAATTGTCAATCACTTCACCGTGAACCTTGGTCGCCCATCCGGCATAATAGCGAAAATGATCGATCGAGAGCGGAACATCGGCATTGCGGGTCTCGCGGATGGGCTTTCCATTGTCAAGAGTATCCAGTTGCGCAAGAGCTTCCGCATGCTCTTCCATTAAGTCGGCTAATTTCCAAATCAATTTTCCGCGTTCGCTCGGTGTCAGTTTCGACCATGGACCCGCCAGAGCCCGTTCGGCCGCTTCCACCGCACGGTCAACATCGGGCTTGTCTGCCTCGTATACTTGCGCGAGTACCTCACCGGTTGCAGGATTTATGGTTTCGAACGTTTTCCCGGAAAGAGATTCGACGAACTCACCGCCGATGAATAACTTTTTGGGACCGCCTTGAAGAAAATCATGAACTCGTGGATCGATGGCAACTGCAGTAGTTGTAGTCATTTTACTCCTCTCCTCCATTTCCTTCTAGATTCGAGAAAACGCTTTCTCTTACTCTAAAGTCAAAACAATACGGCCGTTAATTTGTCCCTTCTCCATGCGGTCAAAAACTTCATTGATCTTTTCGAGAGGCTGTGTTTCGATAATCGTCTTCACTTTTCCGCGGGCTGCGAACTCCAAAGCCTCTTGCAAATCTTTTCTTGTACCCACAATCGAACCTTTCACTGTGACACCATTGAGAACCGTATCAAAGATTGGAATCGGCAATTCTCCGGTCGGCAAACCGACGACAACGAGAGTACCACCGCGTCTTACAGAACGATACGCCTGTTCAAACGCCTTTGGAGTTACGGCCACACTGACTGCGGCATGAGCACCACCGACTTGGTTTTTAATTTCTTCCACAGGATCAACAGACTTCCCGTTTACAGTAAGATCCGCTCCCAGTTTCTTGGCAAGTTCCAATTTCTCATCGTGGATATCCACCGCGATGACGTTAAATCCCATCGCTTTCGCATATTGAAGTGCCACGTGTCCGAGACCGCCGATACCATAAATCGCCACCCATTCGCCCGGTTTTGCATTCGTAACCTTCAGAGCTTTATAAGTGGTTACGCCTGCACAGAAAATGGGGGCTGCTTCTTCAAAACTGAGTTCGTCCGGGATTTTGGCGACATAGGCAGCGGGTGCCTTGCAATATTCCGCATACCCACCATCAACCGAATAGCCGGCATTTAACTGACTTTCGCACAAAGTTTCCCAACCCGTCAAACAGTATTCACATTCACCACAGGCGGAGTAGAGCCACGGAATTCCCACGCGATCCCCAACTTTGATCGAGGTTACCCCTTCTCCCACTCTTTCTACGACACCGACTCCTTCATGCCCAGGAATTAAGGGGAGTTTCGGTTTCACCGGCCAATCTCCATGAGCGGCATGCAAGTCTGTGTGGCAAACTCCACAAGCTTTGATCTTCACCAAGATCTCGCCGTAACCGATTTCAGGAATCGGCACCTCTTTAATTTCCAGGTTTTGATGAAATTGATTGACTACTGCAGCTTTCATTTTGATTCCTCCTCATAAATTGTTTTGTGTTTTTCCGCACAATACTATTTGCAAAACTCTTGCCAACCAAAAATATAAAAAAATTTATAAGATTTTTTGATTCAAGCAACGAAAACTCGGCTCTTCAGCCGAAAAAACGGCCATTGTAACGTTTTTTCGGCCTTTTAAAAATTTTTGCTAAACAGTAAAGTAACAACAAGGGGGAATCTCAATGGGAATCTTCAAATTCATGACACCCGAAATTATTTTTGGTATCAATTCTCTGAGCCAAATCGGGGAAAGCATGCTCCGGTTGGGGGCAAAAAAAGTTTTTATCGTCTCCGATCCGGGGATTGTAAATACCGGTTGGGTAGAACTTGCCATTCAATATCTAGAAGATTGTAAACTCAATTATTGCTTGTGGGCAGGAGCCACCCCCAATCCAAAGGATTATGAAGTGGAAAAAGGGGTGGACGCATACCGTGAAAGCGGTTGCAACGCAGTGATCGGCATCGGAGGCGGAAGTGCAATTGACGCCGCAAAGGCAATCGCCTTACTTGCAACCAACGGCGGAACCATCCATCAATATGAAGGAGTTGACCTGATTACCCGTCCTCTTCCTCCGATGGTGATGGTCCCTACGACCGCAGGGTCGGGTGCGGAAGTCTCCCAGTTCTCGATTATCGTTGATTCCAAGCGCAAGGTGAAAATGACGATTATCTCCAAGTCGTTAATTCCCGACATCGCTATCATTGACCCTCAAACCCTCATGACAAAAGATGCTCGTTTAACTGCAAATACCGGAATGGACGCACTTACACATGCCATCGAATCCTATATCTCTTTGGCCGCCACTCCGTTAACGGAAGAATATTCATTACAAGCGATTCGCTTAATTACCAAATACCTTCGGCCTTCGGTGGCAAGCCAACACAATCGTGAAGCAAAAGAAGCTATGGCCATGGCTAGCCTGCAAGCCGGCATCGCTTTCTCGAACGCGATCTTGGGAGCGGTCCATGCCATGTCCCATCAACTGGGCGGTTTACTGGACCTCCCTCACGGCGAAGTCAATGCGACATTACTGCCTTATGTGCTGGAGTATAATTTGATCTCTTCTCCCGAGAAGTACAAAAATATCGCCGCAGCTTTCGGGGAGAACGTGAACGGTCTCAGCTTGACAGAAGCAGCCAGACTGGCGATCAAAGCCGTAAAAGAACTGGCAAGCGACATCGGCATCCCTAATTCCCTGTCAAATGTGAACTTGAAAGAAGAACAGCTTGATTTTTTGAGCCATAATGCGGTTCATGATGCCTGTATGATTACAAATCCACGGGATATGGAGGCTTCAGATGTGAAGATGTTGTTCCGCAAAGCACTTGGGAGTGAATGCTGATGCGCGGAAAACAAGAGTTGATCGACAAGTTGATAGGGATCCAATCTTCGCGAAAAAGTTATTACAGCGAATTAAACGCCATCGTTGGAGAACTGCAGAAAAAGAATAAACAGTTAGAAGTGATTAACCGATTAACCCAGATTCATGTGGAAAAATCATGGGAAGAAGTCAGCAACTATTTAGCCGCCCAGTTTTCTCAAGTTCTTTCTTTCGACCGGTTTGTGCTGACTCTTATCGACAAATCCGAGCTCTTATTTTATATTTCTCAACCGGATGCGACGGACTGGTCTTGTCACTTCGTGAAACGATCCATTCAAACAAAGACGGCCCTATCCGTCGGAGAATTTAAAAAGTTGCTTAAAAAAGAAATGCCTGATCATTATGGCACTTCCGTTTGTTTGCAAAATCAATCGGGAAAAATATATGGATTTCTTACCCTCTTGAATCGAAATCGAGTGGAGTATCCCCGAGAGGATCTGGAACTTTATAAGACGATGGGGGAACATGTGCGAGTCTCCATCGAAAACATCCTCCTGTTTAAAGATGTGAGTGAGAAAGTCAAAATTGAAGCCCAACTGATCCAATCCGCAAAATTGGCCGCGTTGGGAGAGATGGCCGCGGGAATCGCCCATGAACTGAACAGTCCCCTGACCGCAATTCTCGGACATGTCCAGCTTCTCATGCGGGAGATTAAAGAAGGGCGCCCGGGAAAAATGTTGGAGGATATTTATCAATGCGGCCTTCGAAGCAAAAAAATCATACAAAACTTATTAACATTCTCGAGACAAGAAGAGTATCAATTCGAAACCATTGATCTTCCCGATTTGATTGAAGATGTGTTGGGATTGATCGGATATCAACTGGCTGTTTCCGGAATTTCCATTCAGAAAGACATTGATCGAACACTGCCTCCTGTTCGAGGGAGCCGCAATCAAATCGAACAGGTTTTGATCAACCTTCTTCTCAATGCAAAAGACGCCGTTCAAGAAAAAAGCGATCCGGAAATCATCATTGGAACCTGCCTTGCGAGTTTGGAGGAGCGGCCATACGTTTCGATTTATGTTCGCGACAACGGGGTTGGAATTGAAGAAGAAGATATCTCTCAAATATTCAACCCTTTTTTTACGACAAAGGAAAAAATGAAGGGCACCGGTCTTGGCCTTTCTGTGAGTCTCGGCATTGCCGAATCCCACGGAGGAAAGCTGCTGGTAGACAGCAAGGTGAATGAGTATAGTCAGTTTTCCCTCCTGCTTCCGATCCAAGAGAGTGAAGGAGTGGAATAAAGTGAAGAGCGTGCTTGTCGTTGATGATGAAATCGAAGTGACATCATTTTTTCGTTATTTCTTGGAAGATAAGAATTGTGACGTAGTGGTTGCGAATTCAGGGAGAGAAGTGGAGGATCTACTGCTCCGACATCCATCCACGTTTCATATGGCTCTCGTTGATTTGAAGCTGCCTGATGCCAATGGATTGGATTTATTATCAAAGATTAAAGCGAAATACCCTGCCTGCGAAGTCCTGATTATGACCGGTTACAGTACGGTCAAATCAGCTGTGATGGCTATTCAGGCGGGTGCGAAAGACTATCTGGAAAAGCCGTTTGATGACTTGGAGAGTCTGGAAAACATCATCAATTCCGTGTTAACTCCCCCTGTTGCCCATGATGAAAAACTGTTTACGGAAGCAGCTAAGTACGGGATTATTTTTTCGTCTTCGAGTCCCTTGCATAAAGTTCTTACCGTTGCAGAAAAGCTCGCCAAGAAAGCGATCAACATTTTGATCGAGGGAGAGACAGGAACCGGTAAGGAATTGATGGCGCGCTTCATTCACGGCTCCAGCCTGCGAGCACAATACCCGTTTGTGGGGATCAATTGCGGGGCGGTACCAGAATCCCTGCTGGAAAGCGAACTGTTCGGGCACGAAAAAGGCGCTTTTTCCGGAGCGATCAAGAGCCGCAAGGGGTATTTCGAGCTGGCGAATAACGGGACTCTCTTCCTGGATGAGATCGGAGAGGCGCCGACTTCCATCCAGGTAAAATTGTTGCGCGTATTAGAGACGGGAGAGTTTATGAGGGTAGGAAGTGAAGAGATACAAAAAAGCAATGTGCGGGTCATCTCAGCTACGAATCGAAACTTGGAATCCGAGGTTGAAAACAAACGCTTTCGCGCTGATCTTTTGTACCGGTTGGAGGGAGTGAAATTATCACTCCCCCCTTTGCGGGAAAGACGCGAAGATATTCCGTTAATCGCTCAGTACTATCTTGACAAAAAATATGGCGGCGAGTGCAGACTGGATTCGGATACCATTGAGATTCTAAAAATGTACGATTGGCCAGGCAACGTGAGACAACTCCTTAACGTACTCAATCAAACACATGTCATTCATGACTGTAAGAGATTAAGGGCGGATCATCTCCCCCAATATCTGGTTAACAGAGCGGAAAATCCAGACAAAGAGATGTCGGTTGCAAAGCAAATCGATGAATTTATCGAGAAAGAAATCCATCAATTCGTGCAAAATCTGGTCAATGGTTTAAGCCATGTCGAGCAGATGGATCTGAAAAAAATTATGAAGCGGATCAGACAAATGGAAGGGGAAATCGGAAGAAAAATAATTGAAAAAGGGTTATCCGAGACACGAGGAAACAGGCAATTGTTGAGTAAGAGATTTAACATTACAACAAGGGTCATTCGATATATCTTAAATGAAAAGTAACCACTTAAAAACATGGAAATACATGTCGTCCTTTTTGCTCAATGTTTATCCCTTTCGAAGAGAAGAAACCCACCCTTCTGTTCAAGCGGTGGGTTTCTTGGCTCTCACTTGGCGAATGTTATCGCGTGATCCTATCGGTTAGAAGAAACGTGCGACAAAAGCGACAAAATGTGCTCCCGGGTACAAAACAAGCTGTGCTAACACGGCCCCTGTTAAGCGCCCAACCGCAAGCATGACCATCGTTGTCTTTACCGTATCCATGGAAATCTTGCGGGCGATCCCGCGGTCGACGATCAACGCCGATCGAGGATCAACCATAAAGAGCAAGAGAATCGCAGCCACCGAATTAATCGCCCCCGAGAGCATATTGGCGCTCGTGACATGATCGGCCCTCAGGACACCCGCATATAAGGCGGCAATCGGCCCGACCGTGAATAACGCATATAACAGGGAATTCAGGTAATACAGATCCTTCGGGGTTTCTTTATCGCGAATATCGATTCTCTTCATCATCGCAAGAGTCGGTTTCTGATAACAACGGGCAACCTTGAGCAACCCTTCTTTTGTAGTAAAAAGATAGCGCATGACACGGAGCGCCGTCCCCCGTTCATCCATGCATTCGATCCCTAGACTATAAAAATTGACCATCGATGGCATGAGAAAGATTCCGATCGCCGTACCGACGGCCGCCCCCCACAGAATCAAACTCAGCGACCAGAAGGGATCGAACGAGTATTTTCTTGCAAAGTCGGTGATTCCACCCACCGTAGGCAGATAGATAAACGTCGTCGTGCGGGATCCGACCGTCACCATCGCATATAACGTATTGGAGATCGCCAACCGTTTCGTCCGTACCCCCGCCAGGCGAGACGCATACGCAGACGTGTCAAAAATATTGGTGAGCGCGATCAAGAAGAAAATGATGAAGAGGCGCCCGATACTGATATGTCCACCGCCAGTGATGGCGTCCAATAATCCTTGCAAATCATCCACGCTCCCATGATTCGATACCAATCGACAACAAATATTCTACAACACTCCTACTTCTGCGCCAATAAAAAAACATCGCTAAGGTTGTTCCTTAGGATGTTGCAAAATCGGGGAAGAAATAAGCGAGCGTGCTCATCACAAGCATTTCGACGCCATAAGCCAGCGCCCGTTCGTCGATATCGAAACGGGGATGGTGCAACGTCAATTCCCCTATCGATGCATAGGCAGGCATCGCTCCGAGCCACCACATACATCCGGGCACTTCTTCCAGGTAAAAAGCAAAATCTTCACTTCCCATAGACGGAGGAGCAAGTAACAGATGATTAGCTCCCACTACTTCCTCCGCGACTTGGGTGATTCTTTTCACTTCTTCGGAAGGGTTAATCAGTGCCGGATAACCCGGTCGTATGTTCAGTTCAAATCGTCCGCCATATGCGGATGTGATTCCGCCCACTATCTCTTCGATCCGCTTGGGAATTTCACTGCGTAACAGACGATTGAACGTACGGATCGTGCCCCGCATGGACACTTGGTCGGCAACGATATTCTCCGCTTTTCCGCCTTCGATCGTGCCGATCGTAACAACCGCCGGCTCAAACGGGTCCACTTGACGGGAAATCAACGGCTGCAAGCCGACAATCACTTGAGCGGCGATCTGTATGGCATCGGTCGCCATGTGCGGGTAAGCGGCATGTCCTCCCTTCCCGTGAATGGTCAGGCAAAAATCGTCTACAGCCGCCATTGCCGGACCATCGGAAACCGCTACATACCCCGTTTCAAGGGAGGGGTTGACATGTTGGGCAAAAATCACGTCAACCCCTTCGAGCGCTCCTTCTTCGATCATGGGAAGAGCCCCGCCGGGCCCCTCTTCCGCGGGCTGAAAAAGAAATCGGACATGCCCGGGCAACTCTTCACGCATCTCCGCGAGAACGACCGCAGCTCCGAGCATCATCGCAGTATGCGCATCATGACCGCAAGCATGCATACAGCCATCTACTTTGCTTTTATAAGTTACTTCTTTCTCATCTTGCATGGGCAATGCATCCATGTCGGCACGCAACGCAACCGTAGGGCCTGATCTCCGTCCGAATAAATCTCCTACTACCCCCGTTTTCGCCACACCCGTCCGTACTTCAAGTCCTAAACGCGAAAGACAGGAGGCAACGATTCCGGCGGTACGCACTTCCTGAAACGCCAATTCCGGATGGGCGTGCAGATCGCGTCTGACTCTGACAAGCTCATCGTGGATATGGACGATCGCGCGACGTACTCGATTCTGAAATCTCTTCCACTCGTACACAGAGGGATCCCCCGTTTCAGCAAAAACACATATGAAGAGGTGGTTGCTCCTCTTTCCATCCGTGCTCGTTCTCCCTGAACCGGTTGAAGAACGGCCATCACCCTCGCTTAACAAGATTGTTGCACCGCATCGACAAATGCGGAAAACAGGGAGTAAAACAAGGGATGTTTGCGCCACAAATTCTCCGGATGCCATTGTACTCCAAGAATGAAGCGGTGTTCGCGGCTTTCGAACGCCTCGATAACCCCGTCCGCCGAAACGGCAGATACGATGAAACCGGGAGCGACATCTTTCACCGCCTGATGATGAAAGCTATTGACCTTGATCTCGCTACTGCCAAGTATACTCGCCAAACGTGTACCCTCATACACGAATACATGATGGGACAGATGCCATCTGGGAGCGTTCTGCCTATGCTGAAGCACCCGCTTTTTCTGGCGGGAAAGATCCTGCCATAAGGTACCGCCCAGTGCCGCATTCAAGACTTGCATACCGCGACAGATCCCGAGGATCGGTTTGTCCCTTTCCATAAACGCCCGGACTAATCGATATTCCAAATCGTCACGCTCAGGAGAAACCTCTCCAAGACCGGGTAAGGGTTCCTCCCCAAACCGCGTAGGATCTACATCCTCTCCTCCTGTCAATACGAGTCCGTCGAGATTCTCCGCCAGTGCGTGAATCTCATCTTCTTCGTAAAGATAAGGAATCACCAGAGGAAGGACCCCCGCCTTCGCAAGAGCACTCGTATAGCCCTCACCGACAAAGACGCCCTTGACATCCGGGTTCAAATGATGAAGAAGACCCGTGAGTCCTACCCGTTTCCGCATGACGTTTCCTCCCTCTCTTCTCTGATCTTTTGATTAGCATATGTGAGAGGAAGGGAGTTACGTACTGGTTGCTTCCGCTTCATCGATCGATATCCGGACGCTGCATCCTGCGCGAAGAGACATATGCCAGTAGTCTTCTTTACTCTACCCAGGACTCTAAATAGCGGACCTGTTCCTCTGTCAATTCATCGATCTCGATGCCCCATGTCTGCAAGCGCAGTTCCGCCACGTGGCGATCCAGTTCCTCGGGGACAGAATAGACTCGGTTCTCCAATTGCCCTTGATGTTCCACAATGTAACGCAGGGACAATGCTTGCAACGCGAATGTCATATCCATGACTTCCGCCGGATGCCCGTCACCTGCCGCAAGATTCACCAATCGGCCTTCCGCCAACAGATATACTTTCCTGCCGTCGGCAAACGTAAACTCTTCGATGTTATTTCTCACTTTACGGACGTTTTTGGCCATGTTGTTGAGGTCGATTTTGTTGATCTCCACATCAAAATGGCCGGCGTTGGCAAGGATCGCACCATCTTTCATGACGTAAAAATGTTCCGCCGTAATGCAATCCTTGTTGCCCGTCACCGTGATGAAAAAGTCACCCCTTTTGGCGGCTTCGATCATTGGCATGACCTGGAATCCGTCCATCACTGCTTCGACCGCCTTGATCGGATCCACCTCGGTCACGATGACTTTGGCCCCCAACCCTTTGGCACGCATCGCCACGCCTTTGCCGCACCAACCGTAACCGATCACAACCACCGTTTTCCCTGCGACAACCAGATTCGTGGAGCGCATGATCGCATCCCATACCGACTGGCCCGTACCGTATCGGTTATCAAAAAGGTACTTGCAATACGCATCATTGACGGCGATCATCGGGAAATTCAGCTTCCCTTCTTTCTCCATCGCACGCAAACGAATGATGCCGGTCGTCGTTTCTTCCGCTCCCCCTATGATCTTCTTCGTCTGTTCGATCCGCTCATGGTGAAGCGTCGAAACGAGATCGCCCCCGTCATCAATTAAGGCATCCGGCTGAAAATCCAGTCCTTTGTTCAGATGCATTTTGTACTCTTCCGCCGTCGCTCCATGCCACGCATATACGTAAATCCCGCTATCTGCGAGTGCGGCGACCACATCGTCTTGAGTAGACAAGGGATTGGAAGCCACCATCGCCACTTCCGCACCACCCGCCTGAATCACTTTTCCGAGGTAAGCCGTTTTCGCTTCGAGATGCAGACAAATGGTCACTCTTTTTCCCGCGAATGGTTTGTCTTTTTCAAATTGTTCTTTCACCGAATTGAGCAGCGGCATATGTGCGGCTACCCAGTCGATTTTCAATTGTCCCGAAGGAGCTAATCGTATGTCGCGAATCATGGAATCATGTACGGTTTTCGACATGTTTTCACCCACTTGTAAAAGTTATCGTTACCATTTTAATTGGTTTATGACTCGGATGCTACTTTGAAAACTTTTGCTTGGGTGGGTGTATCGCTTTGCGCTTGGGTTCGATGAAGGTCGTCATTGAGGCATATGCTTTGCGCTCATGCTCCGTGGAGGCCGTCTCGCTTGGAATATGTTTAGTTGTTGCGAGACGACCTCCAAAGTCGCTATTACGCGCAAAGCATATACCCTTTAACGTCACAAGGAAGTGAGACGACTTTCAAGGTCACTCCCTCGCTACATAGAGGTATCCCCACCACCTAAGAAACCATTTCATCCTCCGTTTACAGAACCGAACATTTCTACATAGTTGCCGATTGGTTGATCTAACACCGGATCCCAAAGCGGTTTTTGCGGGTTGGCTCGGCCTATGAGCACGAGCGCACGGGCGTGTTCCAACTCCTTTTTTTGCAAGACTGGCATATGATCGCGAACCACGCGGTATTTCCAATAGCCGTCCTGGTATGTGGATGCTTTCTTCTGCAATACACCGAGAAAACATAGAACATCGAGGTAATCCAGCAGGACATAATGTTCCGGGTGCACGTAACGTTGTATGGAGTTTCGGTTCTTTTCCGCCAGTCGTCTCGCCGAAGCGGTGAGAGTGATCTTAAACCCGATGTCCAATGCATACACGATACCGCTGTCACGTAACAATTCTTGCACCTGCCGGAAAGAGAACGATTTCCCGCTTCGTTCGTGAATCAAACGGACGTAAAGTAACATCTGCCAGATGAAACGCGGGACTTGAAAGACAATGTCATTGGCAACCGGCAGATTGAAAAAGGGAGACCAAATCTTCTCGACAGAAACTTCCTTTCGCAAACTTTCCCATATGCTACGTGCCACAGGTATGGAATCGGGCTGGCATTTAAAAGCACGTACCCGTTCCGTCTGGATGGCAAGTTGACGGGAAGCCGCATATCGATGAAACAGATCATAACCATACCGTTCGTTTACACGTTCGCACCATACCTGCTCGGGGGCGGCAAGCGCTTGCTGATGGAGCCGGATCTGTTGTTGGCGTGCTGTTTCTTCTTGATCCATCATGTACTTCTGTTTCTCTAGAAGCATGCGAGCATGTTCCCTATTTTCTTTTAGAAACAGACAGTCTTCTTTCAACATCAAACCGTCTTTCCAATCGATATGCGTTAGCGCCGTTGACCAAGAGCGATAGGCGCCGTAAATCACGGATGAGCCTTGACGCGGAAAAACCCCGCGCAAAAGGGTAAAGCAATCTTCGTTCGGATCATAGAAGCTTAGACTCCCGAGAATCTCGGTGTACTTTCCGAATTCTTCCCTTACGAGCGCTGCATAGATCCATTCGAAAGGTGCCGGATCAAGAGCGGCACGTATCATTCCATCAAACGAAAACCATTCAACCGGTGTTTTCTTGCCATTACGATCTCGCTGGTGCCCTTTGTTTTGCAACAGGTTTTCACCGAAAACCCAGATGTCGCATACACCCATCTGCCGATAGGATGCCCTGCGTTCCAGGAACTCCTTCTCCGGAATCCTCACTCTTTGGTACTCGAAAACGTAGGCACGTCCATCCCGATCCTCAACATAAACATCAGCGATTCGCTCTCCATTGGGCAGGCGATACTCCATTTCAATCCGAAGGGCTTGCGGAAACCAGCGAACCGCTTGTTCGTACAGTCTCATTTTGCCGAGAATATGTTCCCTTGTTTCAGGCTCGTTCTTTGAAATCATGCACAGATTGCCGCTAGGATGACGAAAATGACGAAATCTGACCGTTCCCCATACGAGCGTTAATGGCAAACCGCAATATGGACAGGAAAAGAGTCCTTCTTTGTCCCAAGCTTTTAATTCTTCTCGCTTACCGTCCCACCGTGGGTCACAAAGAAGAATCTCCTGTTCTCCCATCAGCGCCCGTTGCATGATGCATACCTCCGTACAGTCGTCTCGCCTTGTATCCTACCATACTTTAAAAAGTAATGTAACAGTTATCTATAAGAATACTGTTTTATTTGACTGGGAAATACAGGATATTTTTATAACGAATAATAATACTATGATAAAACTGAAAATTTTGTGAAGCATGTCGACTTCTGTCTACTTTTGTTCTATACTACAAATCAGTAGCCCATTTGTAATAAAAATGTTTTCATAGAATTTTCGTGAACTGGAAAGGAGTTTCGTACCATGAAAAGACATGCACTGCGTTATTTTGATGAACTAAAACCTCGACTCTTTTGGAAAGGGGATCGCGTCCGTGTGCAGGGCACGAATGATAAGGGAGAAGTCATTAAAACCGACGGTGTCTATGTTCATGTCAAGTGGGATCCCGGAGTAGACCGCGGCGAGATTTACTTGTGGAACAGTCTTGAGAAGGCAGAGTAGGCCTATAGAAGTCTGATAATTTATGCGATTCCGCCTATAAGATCATGTGAAAAAAAGGACAAGCAAGGCTCGCACGCAAAAAACGCCAAATGATACTCGTTTGTATCAGATGGCGTTTTTTTTGTATGTTATTGATGTTATTGAACATCTGAAACAAAATGTACGGGCACCCAACCGCGCACACTGTTGATGAACCAGACCTTCTCGGCCCGCTTCAGATCGGAGAGAGTGATCACTCGCTCTTGAATCTCTCCTCTCTCGAGCAATTCCGCACGTAACGTTCCAGCGAGCAACCCGCACTCGCGAGGAGGTGTCCACTTTTGACCGTTGATTTCTACGACAATATTTCCCATCGTAAATTCCGTGATTTCGCCTTGTTCGTTTCGCAATAAAACGTCAAACACATCGCCGTGTTCTTTGCGGCGTACATCGTACATCGTACGGTGCGTCGTTTTATGATAGAGAAAACGATCCTTTGTGGAAACCGGTGTACCCGCGATACGGACGGGCATCGAATCTTGATGCAACTCTTGCAAACCCGTGCTTTCGACGCGCGCCTCCCCTTTTTGGGACACGAGCAAGCGGACGCGACGCTTTTCATTCGGATACTGGCGCACATGCTGTTTTAAAGTCTCGCGAATGTCTGCAAGGTTGAGCGGGATTTGAAAATAATTCGCGGAAGCGCACAGACGCTGCAAATGCCGTTCCAACAGCTGATATTCGCCGTTTTCCAACCGCATGGTTTCCAGTAATTCGAATGCGGGCCATTGTTCCGTCAGTAATGCCGCTTTCGCCAGAGCTTCCAGATACTCGCCTTCCGCCGTTGAATCGTACGTGATACCTCCGCCTACTCCATATTCCGCCGTTCCTTTCTGTTTATCAACGACGACTGTACGGATCGCCACATTGAAAACGGCATCCCCATTCGGTTTGACAAAACCGATCGTTCCGCAATAGACGCCACGCGGGGAATCTTCCAATTCGGCGATCCACTCCATCGTCTTCACTTTCGGCGCCCCGGTGATCGAACCGCACGGAAACAGGACGGAAAAAATATCTCGCAATGTGACATGCGGAGGAACTTTGGCCGTGACGGTCGATGTCATCTGAAAGACGGTCGGATAACGTTCAATCTCAAAAAGATGCGGTACTTCCACAGAACCGGTCTCTGCGATTCTTGCCAAATCGTTGCGCAGCAAGTCCACAATCATGAGATTTTCAGCCTGATTTTTCTCCGAATGTGCCAACCATTCCCGCTGTTTCTGATCCTCTTCCCAAAATCGCCCGCGCTTGGCCGTTCCTTTCATCGGTTTCGTGATGATTCGATCTCCCTCTCTGCGAAAGAACAGCTCAGGGGAAGCGGAGAGAATACGAAAGCGCCCGAGGTTCAGATATGCGGAATAGTTCGCCTGTT
The DNA here is from genome assembly GCF_023705585.1 of Collibacillus ludicampi. NCBI lineage: Bacteria > Bacillati > Bacillota > Bacilli > Caryophanales > Alicyclobacillaceae > Collibacillus > Collibacillus ludicampi. The sequence goes on along the minus strand of NZ_BOQE01000001.1, from coordinate 1,871,696 downwards.
GAGCGGCAAGCAGACGATGATAAAACGCAAGGTCATCTTTTTCAAACGCCGCACGAAGCCGCATCGTGTAGTTCACTTGATACGTTTCTCCGCGGGAAATCGCATCCCTTATGATTTGAATGTGGCGATTGTATGCATCCTGGCTGATCGAAGGTTGCCAGTCTGTCAGGTGATATTCCCCTTCCGTTTCGATGCGCACTGACCGTTGCGGTTCACGGAATAATCCGAACCATAACAGAGGGAGTTCCGTCCCCTCGCGAACAACGAATGCGGGATCGAAAGCCGGTGCCGCTTCATATGCGATATAGCCGACCGCATAATATCCGGCTTGCACTCCTTCTTGTACCGATTGTATCGCCGGGACGACTTCCTCTACACAATGGGCCTCGATGACTTTGACGGGATCCGAAAAAATGATGCGTTCCGGCCCCTTTTGTCCATCAGCGAAATCAAACAGGAGAAACGGTTCTTGGTACCATTCAGTCACATCATTCACCTTTTACGTTTCATTTATCTATCAGTCTACCATAAGGTCATGATTCTATGACGGGTTTCCATTGACAATTTATTTTTTGGAAGATGTCCGATAGACTTGGTGGAATGTGTTGCAGGGATTGTCCATACACTACGAATAGATATACGTAGTTTCATAGAAGGAGGAGCAATTTTTATGAAGAAAAATATTTGGGCTTTCCTAGCGATCGGCCTAGCTCTCCTGTTTTTTCTCAAGGGGGATATTTCACATATTTTTTCGTCCGAATACGAAGTTGTATCCGTTTCGAACGGGGCCGTCCAAGTCGTCAATGTGAAAACGGGAGTACCCACGCAAATTTTTGACGACCAATTAGTGCGTCAAGCGTTAAACGGCGAAATAAAAAAAGGGGATCTCATTCGTTGGTGATCGGGATTTATCCATATACTCCTTGGCAAAAAGCAACCTATCACCCGCGGCAAAAGTAACCCGCCCCCAATGGTCGAGTAGGGGAGAGCTTTGTATCATGAAAACTAGCGCTTTGGTGGCTCTTGAAAAAGAGTGCTTGTGTGGGTGTATCGCTTTGCACTTGGGTTCGATGAAGGTCGTTCCGCCCTGATTCTTTACAGACGTTGCGGAACGACCTTCAACTCACCTCTGCGCTGCAAAGCGATACACCCACCCAAAAGCCACTCTGTTTCTTAAGATAGTCTTATACTTCTCTTCCTGCGCAAGAAACTTTTCATCCACTGATAGCTGCGCCGATTGTAGCATGAGGGGCTATCTTGATTACAAAAAATTGACGTTTTCCTTTTCTAGTATTTGTGAACGACCGCTCAGTATTGACACTTTCACTAACCTTTTCCTTCTAAAAGATATTTTCTTGGGAGATCGTACGATTACCATCATAAAGAAAGATCGAAAAGATCAACGGATCTATGGAAGAGGGAATATTCCGTCTCTTACGTTGGTAACGGCGAATAGGTTCCTGCTTTAACAAAGATGTGGGTGGTGAAAATCATGTGTAGATTCCGAAGTAAGAGAGACCCTCTTTCGTACCTGTTTCTCTTACTACCGACATTGGTCGTTTTGTCAATCGTGATCTTGTCCGTCATAAGACACAACTGGTCGCTCGTCATTCCTCTTTTGATTGTAAGCGGAATCTCCTTTTGGATCTGGACTGCGACTTACTATGAATTTTTGCAGGATGAACTTCTCGTAAAAGCAGGTCCTTTCAAATGGAAGATCTCATATCAATCGATCAAACGTGTTCGCAGAACCAAAAGCCTTTTATCAAGCCCAGCCCTGTCAATCAATCGGTTGGAAATCTCCCATACGAAAGGTATCATTCTGATTTCCCCTGAAAAAGAACTGGAGTTCATTTCGCTCCTCATGAAGCAAAATCCGGAAATCTTGATCGAGATTGACGGCAGCGAATAGTAAATGGGAGTGAGCCAATCAAGATCCTTCTCTGGTCAAATGTACTTTCTGAACCATTTTTACACAGAAGTCATCAACGTTACATGGCGAATCCTTTTAATCAAGTTCAAGTTCAAAAAACTTTCAGTCCCCTAGATTCTCGGGTCATCAATGTTACGACATAGCAGACAGATGTGTATACGCTGAAGCGTTTCTTTCAGTCCCCTAGATTCTCGGGTCATCAATGTTACCCTTTTGCTATTTCTTGGGCTTGTCTAAGTTCCCTCCTTTCAGTCCCCTAGATTCTCGGGTCATCAATGTTACAAGGGGGGAGATGAAATGGATGAATTTTCTACGAAACTTTCAGTCCCCTAGATTCTCGGGTCATCAATGTTACAGGACTAGATGAAGCGAGTTTTGAACGGCTTGATCACTTTCAGTCCCCTAGATTCTCGGGTCATCAATGTTACCGCATTTGCGGGCAGCGAAAAACTGCAGGTGGGACAAGGGATTAATGGAAGGCAATGCAAATGATTTATCTGGCTGTTTTCGAGGATTATTCTTTTGTAAAAAAAGTGCCTTTTGCCTCGAAAACAAAGAGGAAGAGAAGCATACCAAGCATTGACCTAGACAATTTAATAATTCCTCATCGCTGATTTCAATTCCTGCTTTATATTTTACTTTTCCCTGGACATACATGAATCATGTATGTTCAGGGAAAACTTTTACGTTTTACTCGTTTTCTCATAATTCTGTTGGTCTAAGGTTTCCGCAACTGTGCGTTTGAGTGCACGATTGAATCTCGCCGGAACCATAATTATAAAAAAAGTCAATAAATTGTTCTCTTAAATAATAACTCTCCAAATGAAACTAATGATAAATACAGGCCAAAGCGAACGATATTTATACACTATCCAACCATTGACGAGACCTATAAAGAGAGCTGACACCATCAGACCTATAGAATTATAGGAAATCCACCAAGAAGCTGCAAATAACAGACTTTGTGTCGCAATCGCACCAAAACGGGAGAACCCCCATTGACGCAGTTTAGGCTGAAGCGTGTTGCGGAAAAGAAGTTCGTCCATATAACTCCCCAATCCCACTACCAATACACTGCTTGGTGTTATGGTTTGCTGTAGAACGGGTAGTTGAAATCCAAGTGCAATCGTGATCAAACCTATCAAAATAACGGGAAGTAATTTAAGGGTAAAAAGCCAAGCCTTTTTTTGTTGATTCCGAGTCGTCGTGAATTCTGGTATACGTGTAGGATCTAAGGTGAGGATGGTGATCCAAGCCGCCACATTGTAAATGGAGAGTATGGTATGACCAAAGGAAGTGTGGATCAGTGGGTCAATCAAGCGAATAAGCGTGACACCTAGAACATCAATGGTCAATCGAATCTTGTTCAACTGAACACGTTTTATGGGTGAAAGTCGGAAAGAGGAAACGGCCGTTTTCATTTGGATTTTCCTCCCCATTTTTGCCATGAAACAAGATGCTCCAGGCGATACCGTTTGTGCTGTTCCGTCATCACATGTTTAATCTGTGCCAATTTCATCGATACTGGGGATTCTGAAGGATAACCAAGACCTGCAATGACCACAATTCGATAACGGTCGGGGATTCCTAGGATCTGTTTCATGTCTTTCTCATCAAAACCGATCATTTGTCGTGTGGTTATCCCCATGGATTGCGCTTGGTAGATTAAACTCATCATCGAAAGTCCGCAATCGTAAAGATAATAGTCTTTTCCATCCAACCTGTCATCATCCACCGGATCAGCTACCTGAACAATTAAACCCGCCGCTTTTTCTGCCCATTTGTTTGTACGATGTAAGGCATTACATACAGATTTTTTTACATTTTCCTCACTAACCACGACATAACGTGCAGGCTGACGATTCCAAGATGACGGGGCACGTCTGGCTGCCTCAAAAAGAATCTCCCAGGTCTCTTCCGATATGCTCTTGGAACTCCAATTGGTTATACTGCTTCTTTCTTCAATTTCAGGTAAGAGTTGAATAATACTCATGATTCATCCTGCTCCTTTTCTTTGAGTATTTTTTTATACCTTTCAAGTTCTTCTATGCATTCTTCCGCCCACTTGAGCTCGGCTTCAGCTATTCGATACCCCTTTCTTAAGGAAAGTAACCAATATACTTTTTCTTTGTCAAAATCACTTTTCTGAATCATATCTGCAATTGCATCTAAAGCCATAACCGTTTCTTTCTTTTCTTTTACAAAAGCTTTCATTTGGAAAATCATTTCATCGATTTCAATTCTGGACCCCAAAAACATGCGTAACGCTGTTTCATCACGAACAATGGAGGTAAAACTCTGCGGCATTTTATTCAACCAATTCAGCAACTCCTTTTTTCCTTCTTCGGTAATGCTATAGACTTTTCGATCGGGGCGTCCTTCTTGTGGTTCTATATGGGATGTCACCCACTCTTTTTTCTCAAGTGTACCAAGATCGCGATAGATCTGGCTTAACTGAGCAGGCCAAAAATATTTGATGGATTTATCAAAGAATGATTTTAGGTCGTATCCGCTCATGGGTTTATACGTAAGGAGACCTAGAATGGCATGCGGTAAAGACATAGAAACACCTCGTGTTATTTTCGCTCATGGATAAATTGTACGGTAATGACTAAAAATATTTTTCACTTCATCAAGCATAGATACTTCGGTTCAAAATTCACCTCTTTGAGATTAATATTTCACTTTTTATATATAATATTTCATATATTACTTAACACTATTCTACATGTTATATATAAAAAGTCAATACCTGTTCAGGAAATTTTTCGAAAATATTCTCTTGTGAAAAAATCACACGAAGACTAGCTATATTTATACAACAAAGTCCCGATAACATATCGAAACATGTTATCGGGACTTATCATTGTAACAATTGTGATCCCCTCAGGTTTGATGCTTAGTGCATACCCATTCTGAGTTCCTTGTCTGCTCTTACCAACCCCAGCACCCGTATTTGGGTAATATTCTCCTAACAGTTTGAAATAAGTATGACATACCTTCGCATATCAACCGTTGAAACACTTTCCTTTCTGGTTTTTGGCTGATACGAGAGGTGTACACAAAGCATGTTCAATCTGTTGGAATCCCTTCAAAATTACCACACTTTAAGAAGGTTAAAGCTTTTAGAAGGGATGAACGATATGACCAAAGAATATGTTCGCTAAAATAAAACCGACAACAAAGTTGACCAACACCACGGCTGTAAAGGCGATAATTGGCTTTCTCCCAAGGGTACGAATGTCTCTAAACCTTGTGTTTAATCCAATACAGAAAAAAGTAAGAACAAAAAACCACGTACGTAGTGCATTAAGATTTCCGGTGAAGTCGTTTGAAAAAGATTTTCCAGCATGCAATTGCCAATAGGTGGTTAAGCCAGAGACCACCAAAAAAGCAAGAACGAACTTTGGAAAGCGATCCCACATGACCCGAGCACCGATCGGTTTTCCTTGCTTATTCTCCCATCGAGTCACAGCCATGGTGCCAAAAATAAAGCATAGAAATCCGATCAACACATCACGGCTGAGTTTTACCAAAGTGAAGGCTTTCACGGCTGTATCAGAAACCAGTGATGCAGCCGCCAAACCTGAGGCATCTGCCAACTCGGAACCGCCGATCCATGCCCCCGTCACATAATCAGGGAGATGCAACCATTTTCCAAGCGCCGGCAGAATAAATATTAAGACTAATCCATACAGAACCACCAGCGAAACGACATAGCCAATTTGTTTTTCCGGTGCTTTCACGCTATTTCCCACAGCGATCGCTGCAGAAACACCACACACGGATCCACCCGCTCCAATAACACTAGAAAACTTTGGATCAAAACCGAGTTTTCGCCCTACCGCAAAGGCCACTGTAAACCCAGAAAGAACAATTAATAAAGCTTCGAGAAACCCCCATATCCCCGCTCGCAGAATAATCGTAAAAGGTAAATTGGCCCCTAGCAGCACAATTGACGTTTTGATATAAAATTCGGTTCGACTCGCCGCAGCCTGGAACCAATCCGGAATTCTTAGTGAGTTGCCGATAATCAGACCAATGACCAATGCCCAAAAGGGGTATTCCAGCCCATAATACTTCAGCGTATGCTGACTTCCCAAGATTAAAATAATGATCGAAACGATGAACAACACAGTGAAAGAAAGTACATAATGCTTAAGATTTCCCCTCATGTTTACAATGGCAATTCCCGTAAAAACCAATAATACCAAATACAGAAGAACATAAGATCCAAAGTTTGTGGCTAAATGCATTCCCAAATCTTTGGTGGGCCATTCCACTGGTATCGCGTTTTTGAAAAGATTCAGCGGCATTTTCCACTGATATCCCACAAAAGCTGCTACGACAAACAAAATACCTAAAATGACCGCCCACCAATCTTCGCCGAGTACCCCTGTTCCCCTTTGATCACCATTTGTCATTTTCTCATTCCCCTCCTATTCCCAACTCATGAAACGACTTGTCACCTTGATTTAAAACAAAAGGCCCTCATACTACCTGCCATAAATGACTCAGGTAATATATGAGAGCCTTCGGTGGTCCGATCGGCGAAATGTTCAATGTTACCTTCATTTTATTCCGAGTAATCAGATATGTCAACATTTATTAAGTGGAAGCGTCAGAAGAGCCAAAATACTCTCTTCATTTCCACCATGTAGATACAGGATGAGTTCTTTCTTGTTTCCGTTCGAACGTAAGACATTTCACAGACGCTCCCCTTATTATGGGGGATAATACAATAAATACGTCCCGATTGGAGGTTCATTCCATGATTGAGGCAGTAGTCTTTGACGCATATGGAACGTTATTTGATGTGAATTCAGTCATCGACGCCTGTGAACAATTGTACCCCGGTAAGGGGACTTTCATTAGCCAAACTTGGCGTCAGAAACAACTCGAATACACATGGCTACGGGCACTTATGAACAGATTTGTGGATTTTGAAGCTATTAACCGGGACTCGCTACGGTTCTCGTTAAACAAGTTGAAGCTGGAATTTAGTGAGGACACGATCGAGAAATTAACAGCCGCCTACCTGAACCTTACTCCCTATCCCGAAGTGGTCGACGCATTGAATGCATTCCAGCCTCGGCAACTCCTGATCTTGTCTAATGGAACCAGTAAGATGCTACACATCGTGGTTGAAAATGCCGGATTAGAATCGTACTTTACTGCGATTTTAAGCGTGGACGCACTAAAAACTTATAAACCAAATCCACAGGTCTATCAACTTGCTGTCACCAAGTTAGGGATCTCCAAAGAAAAAGTTTTATTTCTTTCATCAAACGGGTGGGATGTGGCCGGTTCCAAATCGTTCGGTTTTACCGTCGGTTGGATCAACCGTACGGGCAATCCAATTGAAGAGCTTGGAGTTCAGCCGGATTATCAGGTACAGGATTTGCTAGAACTGGCACACTTAATTTCCCGGTAGTCCCCCATGCCGCAAGCGGCACCATCAGAGGATGAAAAGTGTCTTCGAGTGGGCGTAATGCTTTGCGTGAGACAGCGACTTTGGAGGTTGTCTCGCGACATTTAATCATTGTTCCATGCGAGACGACCTCCACGGAGCGCGAACGCAAAGCATACGCCCACCAAACTACACATTTTCAAGATAGGAAAATTGCACCCTACTTCCATGACGAAATCTGTGAGTAAGACTTACACATAGAAAAAACCATCGAAGCAAGCAGCCAATCTTTCTTACGGTGGTTTTCCACTTGAATCGGAAGAATTCAAGATTTGGGGTCTTTGCGGAGATTCGCATCTGTTCCGCCGGACGTCTTAGAGAATGAACAACCGGAACTCGCTCGACAAACGCAACAATTCTTGCCGAGCATGAAAGAACGCTTTGGAGAAGTATAAAGCAACCGGCGTATGGATTTGTCGGTTTGCAGTACTGAACTCGAGATTTTATCGGAAGAAAATCAATGGTAGTTGATCGTGCCGCATAGTTTCGTTTGCTCGTCAGATAGTCGATGTACTCCTAGACTCCACTCCTAATAAACTGCCAACTTATCCGTTAATACGATTAAGAAAATAAGGGGTAATGAATGATTCGATCAGTGCGGCAATAAATAGCAAGGGCATAATGACTCTTAAATACGTTAATAGACTTTGTTTTACAACTCTCTTCAATTCTCCACCTTTTTTAATCAGTTTAAGTAGTACACGCCAACTCAATCTTGTGCCAAGTACAATTGAAAGTATCACTGCAGTCATTTCGAAGATACCATGTGGTAAAATTCCATGAACAAAAAGACGAACTGGACTAATACCTGTGTGATTTTGTCCATACACTAATAGAATACCAGTATTTGTCATATTAATAATAAGAATCAGGAATGGTATTACTAATACAGGAATAAGACCGAGAACAACAATCAAAAAGACGTTCCAGCAATTATTAAAAAAAATAATAAGAAAATCACTCCAAGGTGCTTCATCATTGGTGTGAAGACCCTGCTCCTTACCATTGGCGATATATTGATTGTGCAAGACATCAACTGCATAATGATTCGTTTTATAGAAAAAATACGCGAATATTATAACTACAATGGAAGTAAGATAGTAAAATATAAAAAGTTTAAGATAATCTTGTCGAAAATGTCTATATTCTTCGGTTATCCAAGACATATTATTTCTCCTTCCCTGAACATTTTATATATTAGGGTTTGATAGCTAGAATGGCTTATTTATTCATGTTATAAGCATAAATATTAATTCGTGTGATCGAAAACTTTTCTCATACAACTTCCACTATAACATCGAGGGGGTTCGTTCTCAAATCGGGCGCGAAACGCAAGTTAATTATTTACAGTTTGTTTAAGGTATGGAATAATAATTTAGAAAAGTATTTTGAGAAATATCTGCAACGCTAAGATGTACGCTCAGCATACACTAAATAGTAGGCCAGATTCCGATAGTTTTTGTTTAACTAATAAGTAATAAAAGGGAATGCTAAGAATATGAAATACACAGGTAGAATAACGGCAGTCCTCTTGGATTTAATAGTTATAGTTACTTTACTAATCTTTTACTATAGGACGTATGGATATATTCAACCTTATGAGATCATTACCGAGTAAGCGTCAAATACTTCCCACCTACTAACCTCGTATTGTATTTGAGATAATCTCCTCAAGATATTCGGAGAGGAGAATTTTCAATGTCCCATGCAGAACTGAGAAAAGAGTGGGAGGTACGGATCGCCGCTTTTCGGGCTAGCGGACAGAGCGCATCAGCTTGGTGTAGAGCTCATCAGTTGAAGCTTCATCAGTTCCGGTATTGGCTCCGGAAGATTGAACACAAAGAAGCCGCTGTGACCCCATCATCCAAGTGGATATCGGCAGAAGTGGACGGGCAGACTGACGAGTCTAGAAACACCTTGCTCGTTAGAGTAGGGCAAGTAACCGTAGAGATCCAGCCTGGCTTTGATCCTGCGCTGCTGGCCGACGTCGTGCGAACACTCCAAACGTTATGCTAAGCGAAGCTATTGTAGAGCGAGTATATCTGGCCTGCGGAAGCACCGATCTACGGAAATCGATTGACGGGTTAGCTGTGCTCGTCAAGGAAGAGTTTGAACTCGACCCTTTCTCGCCCTGTCTCTTCGTTTTCTGCAATCGAAAGCGAGATAAACTGAAGATTCTTCATTGGGAACACAACGGTTTCTGGCTCTATTACCGCCGGTTAGAGAAAGGAAAATTTCAGTGGCCGGAAGAAGCGAGCTCCGTACCGTTGAAAATCAGTCGTCGGGAGTTGCGTTGGCTACTCGATGGTTTATCTCTCGAACAGCGACAAGCTCACCCTGCGGTGACCGCGCGCACAATCGTATGATTCCACACATCCACCTATTTTTTGAATGGAAAAGGAATTGGCTGTACATTGTCCAAATCAATAGTATTATGAAAAATCATACATTGAACCCGACCCCTACTACAATAGAAGATCTCCAAAAGAATGCGATTGGCTGAAAAAGCAAAATGCGGAACTGACCGCCAAACTGAAGTGGTATGAGGAGCAGTTTCGTCTTAGCCAACAGCGCCGGTTTGGCTCTTCGAGCGAACGAACGAATGCCGATCAGCTTGAGCTTTTAACGAAGCCGAGGTGGAGGCAGATCCCACTGTAGAGGAGCCTACCCTCGAAACCATTACGTACCGCCGCTCCAAAAACGCGGCCACCGGGAAACCCTGCTTGAAAACCTGCCAGTGGAGACGATCGAGTATCGCCTGCCATCTGAGGAGCAGGTTTGTTCGTGTTGCGGTGGTTCTTTGCATGAAATGAGCACGGAGATACGGCAAGAGCTGAAGATTAACGGCCGAAGTCAAAGTGGTCAAGCATGTCCGTTACGTCTACTCCTGCCGCCGTTGTGAGCGTGAGGAGACAAGTACGCCGATAGTCACAGCCTCTATGCCTGCCCCCGTCTTTCCGGGGAGTTTGGCTTCTGCTTCCAGTATGGCCTATATCATGAGTCAAAAATATGTGGAGAGCATGCCTCTCTACCGACAAGAGCAACAGTTTGCAAGCCTGGGGATTGAGTTGTCTCGTCAGACCCTGGCCAACTGGATCCTCTACGGAGCGAATACCTGGTTGAGTCTGCTCTATGATCGCATGCGCGAGCACTTACTCAAGCAGGACATTCTGCACGCAGACGAGACGACCTTACAAGTGCTCCGCGAACCGGGTCGGGCCGCACAGACGACTTCTTATCTATGGCTGTACCGCACCGGGAGAGAAGGTCCGGCCATCATCCTCTATGACTACCAGACGACACGGGCGAGCAAACACCCGCGTCAGTTTCTTTCCGGTTTCAAAGGGTACCTGCACGTCGATGGCTATGCGGGTTACCATGGGATACCGGATGTGACCCTGGTCGGTTGTTGGGCTCACGCCCGGCGCAAATTCGATGAGGCACTCAAGGCGCTGCCTGAATCGAAGCGCTCGTCACCGGTAGCAGCCAAAGAGGGACTCAATTTCTGCAATCAACTCTTTGCGATTGAACGGGACTTAAAGGAGTGCACGCCTGAGGAACGTTACCAAATCCGTCAAGAACGCAGCCGCCCTGTGTTGGATGCTTTTTGGCATGGCTACGTACCCAGAAACCGAAAGTGTTGCCCAAAGTGCGTTCGGTCAGGCAATCTTGTATTGTCTGAACCAGTGGGAAAAATTAGAGGCGTTTTTACAAGATGGGCGATTGGAGATCGATAACAACCGAAGTGAACGCGCGATCAAACCGTTTGTGATCGGTCGCAAAACTGGTTGTTCTCCAATACCCCGCGTGGTGCAAAGGCGAGTGCGATCATTTACAGTATCATAGAGACAGCGAAAGAAAATGGATTACATCCCTATTCCTATCTTACCTATCTCTTTGAGAAACTACCTAACCTAGATATGAAAGACAAAGATTTCTTAGATCAGCTTCTCCCTTGGTCAGAAAGCCTACCGCTTACCTGCCGGACTATAAAAAAGAATACGTAAATCATACAAAAATCCCCATATCTTCAAAAGGTGGGGATTATTTTACGCTTACATTACCGACATCGTATCGTTAGGTATTTGTTGGTTATGTGGAAAACAATATGACAAAGCAAAATATTACGCGGACAAAGATGCTTTGACGATCAAGTCCGAATTTGTGTGTAAAATCCCCTCTTTGGTAGAACAGGTCGTCTAGCGAAGATGGTGTACCTTGGAAGCCTGTTTCAAAGTCTCTTTCTGTACTTTGCGCCAATCCCAGTACTCAGTCATGTCCAGGTAGCGACGGCCCGTACTCCACTTCTCATCCATCTCCATCAGCAACGCACCAAGCAGCCGTAAGGCGGACTCTCGATTGGGAAAGATGCGGATCACCCGCTCGCGTCGACGGATTTCTTCGTTCAGGAGCTCCTGGCCATTGGTTGTGCGTAATCGCTTGCGATAACGTTCTGGAAGCTCCAATACAGCTGTCACATCGTCAAATCCTTCTTCAAGCACCCGCATAGCACGTGGAGCTTTTTCGTAATAGTCTTCGATCACCTGGTTCAGTAAGACTCTCGCCGTTTTAAGTCAGGAGCGTCAAGAATCGCTCTTACACGCCCATAGACATCCCCTTGTAGGGACTTGGGTGTAGCATCCAGTAAGTTACGCATAAAATGAGTTTGACAACGTTGCCACGTACATCCCTGAAATTGCGCTTTTACGGCATTTACCAACCCACTATGGCTGTCCGAGACGACGATATCCACGCCTCGCAAGTCTCTGCTTTTGAGCCATGAAAAGAACTCTGTCCAGCTTGCTTCCGATTCGCTGTCTCCAAGCATCAGCCCCAGGATTTCACGATATCCTTCTTCGTTAATGCCCGTTGCGATCATGACACTCCGAGAACGCACACGTCCCTCTTCCCGGATTTTTAAAACCATGGCATCCACGATGAGAAAGGGATACGTATGCTCTCTAAGGTTCCGATTGTTCCAGGCATGTACAATGGGATCCAGGCGTTTACACAAGTCCGACACCGTTGATTTTGAGAACTCTGTTCCACACAATTCCTCCGTAATTTTGGCTACCTTACGGGTGGAGACCCCATTGACCACCATTTCCATTAAGGCTAAGACGAGAGCTTGTTCACTCCGCTGATAGCGCATGAAAAGGTCTGTAGAGAATTGACCATTCCGGAGTCTTGGAACGCGAAGCGTGAGCGTCCCTACTCGTGTAGTGAGAGTATGGGGAGTGTACCATTCCGGTATCCTTGACGTTCTTCGGTACGCTCATACGGAGCTGCTTTCAGCTGTTCTGTAACCTGGGCCTGAAGGACCTGATTCAATACTTGCTCGATTAATCGAGCTACCGCTTCATCCCTCTGAAATAAACCGTGCAAAATTTCATCATTTAGGTTAATCTGATATTGAGCCATTTTCCATTCCTCCTTAGTAGATTAGTCGCCAACCTTATTCTACCAAAGAGGAAGCGAAATGGCTCAATTTTTGCTAGATTACTGAACCATTTTTACACAGTATATCGGACTCAACTTGCTTTGACTGAGCTGTATAATCGAAGATTTGTATATAAAACGTTTCCTAAGATATTAGCCAAGGCAAAAAAACGAAATCAGCGAATACAGGTTTTTATTGTCGATGTTGATGATTTTAAAAAGATTAATGATTCATTTGGACATGAAATTGGAGATTCAGTGTTACAAAGCATATCAACCGCTTTGTTGCAAAACACAAGGAAGACGGACATTGTTGCCCGTTGGGGAGGAGATGAATTTCTTATCATTTTATCATGTGATGATTCATTACCATTTATAGAACGCATTGAAGAAAACCTACAAAAAATATCTAATGAAATAAGGAGAAATATTTCAATCTCAATAGGAAACTCCATTTATCCGGACAACGGAGGCAGTCTTGATGATTTAATTAAGAACGCAGATAAGGATATGTATAAGTTAAAGTTTTCAAATAAAAAAGGTTATCCTTCTATATAAACACAAAAATTTTTGCACCCCTTAAATAACCATATATTCCGATAATAAGTGATTACATAAAAGATACAGAATTAGGATTCGCACTGTATGAAGACAAAACATACGGAACGCCAGACTAACTCGGCACGTATCCACAAAGCAACGTTCCGCTCATTTCACTACGGAAACTGGAATTGGAACCGATCCCCGCTTGGAAAAGACAAACCCATGTTCCGGAAAATCTGCGAAAAAGAGAGAACAATGGACAAAGTCCAGATCAAGAATAAAGCCAAAGCGCATCCAACTTAGGTAAATACCGAAAGATCCAAAAAAGATGCACTCGTTGCGATCATGCCTTAGCGGAAGAGAAAACGGTACAAGGGCTGGATCGAGCGCGAAGCAGAAGTCTGGCATTCTATATAAAAACAAGCGCTGCTAATTGTTAAAAATCTGAAAAAGAAATACCGGTTTAAGAAAAACAACCTCAAACCGGGAGTTTGGCATGCCAAGATCAGGCATTCGTGACCCAGGAAGAAGCCTTAGTGTTCGGGATTTTAGGGTTTTTGTAAGTATTTCTTCCTTCAACAGACCATTCACATCGTAACCTGTTATTTCTACCGGATTTCTAGATTCCCTGTTTATCAATGTTACATGCGGATCTGTTTAAGCGTGAGATACAGGAACTGACCTTTCAGTCCCCTAGTTACTCGGGTCATCAATGTTACGGGAGTGAGGACGATATGCTCCTCACTCTTCTCATCGACTTTCAGTCCCCTAGTTACTCGGGTCATCAATGTTACAATAACGAATCAATGAGTGTCCCCGGGTTGTGTCTGAGCTTTCAGTCCCCTAGTTACTCGGGTCATCAATGTTACGCACCTTCTATGCTCGGATGCTTTTGTGGAATGGCGACTTTCAGTCCCCTAGTTACTCGGGTCATGAATGTTACATTCTAAGTTGCTTTTTAATTTTATTGTTCTGGGCTCTTTCAGTCCCCTAGTTACTCGGGTCATGAATGTTACTCATCGTTGTCGTGCAACGTAGTTTGGATCTCCCGACTTTCAGTCCCCTAGTTACTCGGGTCATGAATGTTACTTATCAATTTTGAATGGCTTCGACTGACTTTTGTTTACTTTCAGTCCCCTAGTTACTCGGGTCATGAATGTTACGCGCTTCTCTTTGTGGTGCTCTTTTATTGGACGTTGACTTTCAGTCCCCTAGTTACTCGGGTCATGAATGTTACCTTGCGCACCGTACACGCTTCTCATCGCCAGTATTTTCTTTCAGTCCCCTAGTTACTCGGGTCATGAATGTTACCGCATTTGCGGGCACTACGAGAATTTAAGCCAGGCGCGGTATTCGCGGATTCGGCTTTTTGTTCGGAAAGGTGTACTTTTCGAGGATTGGTTTTTTGTTGGAAAAATGGGAGTTGACTCGAAAATGACAAATTGACCATCCAGAAGTCCGTAATTTCATGAGTCATGACCATTTGATAAGTATTTCCAGTACTCCCCTATAAAAAGTATGGGACGTCCCCTTCATTATACTCGATTCTCTTTTATTATTTTTATTTCACAATAAACGTGAAATTACTTCTACTTTCTTTTGGAATCTACTGCTCATTTCGTTATGAGTAGCTTCCCCTTCACATTCATGATTTATTTGCATTGTTAACGTTTTAAATGTGAATCGCATCTTTCAAGATATCATCACGTAACAGCGGATGAATTGATGAATCTGTCAGTAGATCAACCGGGCAATGTAGGAGATCTTCCAGTTCAAGGATATTTGATTGAGTAAGTTTGGGTTTTCAAATGCAACGAACGAGCATATCCACATCACTGTATTCGTTTTCCTCTCCGCGAGCTTGCGATCCGAAAATACGAACGTTCCTTGCTGTGTACATAGCTGCAAATTAGAGGATTTTTAAACCATAACAGAAGATAACATCCGTTTTGGTCGAGTATAGTTTGTTTATTACGTTGAAATGTAATTCTTATTAAATATCCACAAAGTAACATGCAAGGGCGGGGTCCCCCTCGTTTAGAAAGACAAGACTTTGGCCCCAGCCCCTGCAAATCCACGTCCGCAACAAAGCGTTTATTTTTTCGAAAACAATTCCTCCGCCCTCTCAACAAAAACACCTGGAAGATACTTTGTAAAAGGTTTACCCAGGAGGTGAGTATTTACACGCCAACATTTCAATGACGTTCCTTCGACCAGAAAATACCGAGCGTTCACATCTAGGATCGTATACGAGGCGTATTGGTTGAGTTGATTCATTTGCACTTGAACAGGAACGGTTTCTTGAAACTCTTCCTCTTCCAATGAAGTCACTTCCGATACATCGACAACTTCAAACATCGTACGCTTTTTTCCCATGAGATAAACATCTTGCCTTTGATAACGAGATAACAATTCTTTGTCCTCACTGATTCCAATCGTATAAAGCAATTGGTTGGGCAAAACCGACTCAATGGATCCAAATGTAGCTAAATTGTTTCGCGAACCACTCTTCCATTCGCCCTTCTTGTCATACACTATACTCTCACTTGTTGAAGGGCGGGCTTCTTCAATCACGTTATATTTCAACCGTCCTGTGTGAACAACATCAAATTCTTTGTCCAGAGAATGAATAAATACTCCTGGAGTAAACCAAACGGGATACGCTGATATATCGTACGCTTTTGCAAAATCGGCCCCCATGTTCGGTTCGATCCTTCCGAACTTTCTTGCCTGTTCTCTCGTTAACCCTGCGTACAAAGATTCTTCGCTAACAAACCGACACGTTATATAATCCGACCCGAAGTCGGAGCGAACCAAGGTATATCGTCCACAGTTCCGGAGAAGTAAGGCACGCGCATACACCTGGCTTCCTCCCTATTGACGTACGATTTTTACGTAATCCGCAAATTCTTTTTCTAGCTCATGACCAATGGAAAGAATCTCGTTATGACCGAGAATCACAGACTGTTCAGGAGCGTCAAAAGCGAATGTGCCGTCTGTGAATTTTCTTTCCAATCCTTTGATAACATCGCCCTCCACATTCTCTAACATCGTCAAGATGGAGAAGCGCGGCATACCGGGCGCGACGGAAAGGAAGGTGGTCTCAAACTTCCCATGGTTAGCGCTATATTTCCCATAACCATGAAGATCCGCCATGCGAACCGCTTGAATGTATCCTGCCAAATCAAGAGATGTCGGGCTTTCAATGATTGTAATAAACGGAAAATGAGTTCCAGGCTTTACGTATTCATATAAATGATAGGAATCAGCCCCTCTTTCCTCTCGCAGATCTTCGCTGACAGTGTTGCCAATCCCCATGCCTTCTCCGGACTGGATGCTGGCTACACATTCATCCGTAGATTCGAATGACCAAGTGTCAAAATAACGGATTCGTGAAAATGTTCCGCCCTTGCCTGCTTCCAATGCCCCAAATAAGGAGCAATTCCAGCAAGTAACACAGAGTCCGGAGGGAATGGTGCACGCTTTTCCGTACAATTCTTCAAACGCCAAGTTCCATTCTTTCTCTACCGTTTTCTCGATTAATTCTCTGTACAGGGACATATGGGCCCGTCGTTCGATTCCTTTTAATTTGCGGGCAATGAATTCCGCCCTCTCACGATTCAGCAACTCAACTTTATCTACATACGTTTCATTGGAATATCCTTCATGGGAGACAGGAAGAAAACGCCCCACTGTTCTCTTGACGCCGATGATCGTTACTACGTTTCGTTTCATAACCGGCGGCAACATTTTTTCGTTCTTCTTTTTCCCGCCTTCCAGTTTCAAGACTGTTTCGATCGGATTCAACCATTCACGGATTTGTTCCAAACTCATGCTTTTTCGCCTCCATTTGTGATTTGATTGGATATTTTCTTTTTGTAATAGTTGATATATTTCATAAGATGGTGCATGGAACATTCCTTGAGAAGAGGATCAATGCGCCCCTCTTTTTTCAATTCTTGATAACGCTGCTCGACATCTTCCTCAAATCTCTGCAGGACTGCTTCCTTCGACAACATTTCCGGATGATCTTTATGTAATTGCAAATAATATTCGCTCAGCGCTCGAACCGTATAAAGATAAACAAACGCTCTTGCCAGCAAACTTGTTAGCAAATGGTTCGCATGACGCACAATCGTATCTTCATACTGCCAGCACCACGCTTCAAATTTGTGGAGTTGCTCGATGTACGATTGACGTTCTGACTCGCTGATTCTCCGTTCAGTAGCTGAAGCCAAAGCGGCGCGGATTACCCGGTTTTTCCACTGTTCCATGACAAAGCGCATGTTGGCTCCTTTTTTCTTCAAAGGACCCACTAATTCTCGGGGCCATTTTTCATACGCATTTGGGCGATTTGTCAAATCCCCGGGATATTCTGTGAGGATTCCGAGCATGTCTAATGTAAAGAACATTCGGTTGGAAAACTCATCGAGGATCTTCTTTTCCTCCGACATGTACAACCCCTCCATATCGAGAATATCGTGGATCTTTCCATAGACTGCGAAAAACGTATCTTGTCTTTTCGCTGAAAATTTCTTTTCCTGCATCCAATTACGTATGGCATCACTGAATCTCCCTAATGGTTCCCTCTGTACTCGCTCCGCCATTATCATCTGATACTTAAATCCATCTTTCGCACGAGATTTAGACAATTCAGGAACGACCTGCAGATACAGATTATGCAAATGAATCGCTGTATCTGTATCGTATTCCTGATCATTGATCACGAGAATGGAGCGATTTTTAAGCACCTGTTCCGGCCGGGGCAAAGACAGGTAATAGTAGGGGCCTTCCTTGCCTCCAACGGAAGTTAACCAGCTTAAAATTTGACATGTGGAATACCAATTTACATCCAACCGTTTTTGAATATCATCATTCAGTCCTGGAAAAACGAAAATGATCAACTGTTGCCGTCCAAAATGTATCGGCAAAACAAGCGCTTGGCCATTATCGTTGCCCCTGAACATGGAACGCAAGTTTTCTTCTTGTATTTCTTCGATGTGCTCAGAATCGAGTTCCGACAAAAAAGCAAATGGAACTTCTTCTGAAGGATTTTCTCCATTTTTCTCTTCGGTCTGGCTTCGGAATAAGCTACGGTATTTTTCCTCGAATTTCTTGATGACCTCGTCCAATTCCCCATCCAAATAATCGCCATAATGAAAGACGATGTTTCCTTGGCGTGGAATCTGACCGATACCAGCACTTTTCGAACCTGACAACTTAACATTCAGATACGCATATAAGGCACAATTCCTGCAAATTCGCTTTTCGTTTGACTTTCGATTAATGGAATGATTATGAAACTTACTGAACGAATCGGATGATAGTATCGTAGCCCCTTCGAGTTTTGCAGGATAACACCCACATAGTAAACAAGTTTCCTGATCAGCGATTTCGCGACTTTCCTCTATATCAAAAACAGTCCGCCCTGCAATGGTCACTCCTCTTGTCAATTCACGTAAAAGCGTCTCAGGTGATTCATCCAAAAAAACCCCCTTTTCACGATGGTAACGGCACAGCCATTCAGACTCCCCAAGATGATCTTGAGTTGACTCAATCGATTGTGCGAAATGATCCAGGGCCTTCTGAAAAACCGTTTTTAAAGCCTCAGGATCATACGAAGGTTGTTTCCCTTTGGCGAATAACTTTGAGTGTATGGCATCTTTTACTTCCTGTTTATTGAAATCCGATTCGTGTGGTAAATGAAAAGCAGCGATCATCTCATCAGGTTCAATAACTCTATATTCCGAAACAAGCCTTCTTAAAAAGTTTGGACAGCTTTGTACATCTCCCGCTCCGCCGCTTGTTTGCCCATAGAAGAAACTAAAATTGGCAGTAAAATTAGCAATCCCCTCAGACCAGGTTCCTGAATGCAGTTTCTCCAGCAGGTAAGAGCGAACCCCGCGTTCCAACTTCTTCACGTAAGCGAGTGGTATAATCATTAAAGGAAACGGTTGAATGTTACTTTTGAAATAATTTTCAAACATCCCCGAGAAGCGTCCAAAGTATCCCCTCTGCGCATATGTATACATCTCCTCAGGCGATGGATCGGAAAAATACAGATCCTCCAATCCGTCATACCATGCCTTGTATACGTGTTCCATTAATTCAGCTAATGACACAGTAGTATGAACAAGAAAATAGTAAGAATGAAGGTCGTTAAAGAGCGGAAGCGCATCCGTCTTTTCATGGTTGTCCAACGCGTGTTTCATCGTCAGACCAAGATATGCATTAAATAACACGTTGCCCAGGAATATCTCTCTCCTCAGGATGACCGGGTGATAGAGTTGAATCAGATACAAGTCTCCTGACGGACAAGGTAATTTTTGATACGGCACTCCCCGCTTGACGTTCTCCAGTATCTCGTTTGCATCAATCGGACAATGATGGCGGAGAAGAAATTGCTGCACTTGCTCATTGATCGTCATGAATGTCACCCCCTCATGCGATTAACAGTTCCAAAAGATCCAAGGGGATCCTCGTCTCGTGATCGATTTCTTTTACGTGGAATAACTCCTCTTTTCTCCGGCGGACATAGAGCAGCCAGTCACTTGGATGTTTCATTCCCTTGATTTCGGAGACGTTGTCCCGTCCGCTAGACAATTGTTCCGAATGAAGCATGTCTGCAAAAATGACTGCTCCTCCTAGCGGATAATAGCGGATCATCAGATCGGCCAATGTGATACGCCGTTCCTCTTTCGGACTCATCCGCGTCCATTCTCGCCGTGCGTGCCACTTTCCTTCTTCCAGGGAACTGTAAAACAAACCGTGATGGGTAACAGCGAACGCAAATACATCTCCCCAATCCTTTGGATTGATGACCCTACAGTTCAGGGCTTCCGCAAGCCATTCAACCACATCATTTCTTTCGTTCATGACATCTTCATAAAACTGGTATGTTTGAGCTTCATGCTTGACCCGTTTCATCTGGCTTTTGTCCGATGAAAGCAGCATTTCTTGAAAGTCTGCGTTCAATTTCCCGATATCGTGCAGAAATGCACCGAGCCGCAGAACAGACGCCTGATCATTCGAGTATCCTTCCGTTTGCCGTATCATATGATCGACGATCTGAAGGACACCGAAACTATGCTCAAAAAGGCTGACTCTGGGTAAAGATTTGGCAACAGCCTTATTCATCCTATCCACTAGATTCATGCAGTCTCTACCATCCTTCTGTACATTTCCACACATGCTCCCGCCACACGGTCAATCAAAATATGCCCGAACGGCTGGTTGAACTCCGGATAATCCTCATTACGGAAAACGAGCAACTCTTGTTCGAACCCTTCCCACGAAATTGTATCCTTGCTATCCCGCCCCGCTTCATAAGGACAATACAGGAACATTTGGTTTCTTAATATGATCGGGTCATCCTCTTGATCGATCAGGTCGTGCAAATCATGTCCGCTTCCACGTTGAAGAATAATATCTCCGATCCCGAGAATATACCGATTGAGTTTTGGATTCTCTTGAATCGCTTGTAAATAAGGATAAACCTGAGTAAATTTCGCCATATGTGTTTCGCTCAACGCCAGTTTCAAAGCGTTAGGACGATTTAAAACCGCATGGACCGTATTTTGATAGAAGCAAGGCTGTCCACGTGTAGCGGCTTGCATGAGAATGGTCGGATCAATCCCGTGCAATTGACCCTTGTGCCAGTACAACATAACTTTCATCTGTTTCAATGTCGCATCTTGATTGATCAGTATACGATACATTCGCTTCATATAGATCAGCTGATCGAAAAAAACATCCGCTTTTGCAACTGTGAATGAATCATAATGTGTTCGCAATTGTTCTTTCGGAATATAGGACAAAATCTGAAACGGATCTTTACCGATACCTTCATCAAGTAACTCGACTTGGGGAAGTGTACTGCGCAGACCGTAGCGAAACCCGCATTTTTCTAGCAACAATCGTTCCACTTCTGGTTGATCGGGTGCGATTAACCGGCCGACCTCCCCCAATCTTCTCGTCACATGGGAGTGCAGAAGGTGGATATAAGGAGAAGAATTCAAATGTTTGCGTTCCGGAAGGAGGGAACGAATTTCCTCCGAAAATTCTTCTCTCGTTAGTCGATCCTTGTTTTCAAATGCCCTGCGGAATTTTCCATATAACCCACCGTCTTGTGTCAAGAGAACCACACGCTGGAAATTGCCACCTCTTCTCCCGACCCTTCCAAATCGTTGCAGAAAAGAGTTCGAAGTACATTCCTCCGAAAGTAACAGATCCGCATCAAAATCCACCCCCACCTCAACCGCACTCGTGGATATGAGGATCGCCTGTCTGATCTCGTCAGACTGAAAAGCCTCTATCAAACCATTTCTCGCTCTCTTGGTCATACTGCCTGTATAGAGAATGACCGGAATATCCGTCCCTTGCAAGAATCCGATATATTTCAATTGAATCTGTTTCATACATGCCTGAAAAACAGATTCGAAAGAAATCCCCAGCTTTATACACACTTCTTCCACTTCACGAATCGGTATCGAGGGAAGAGGCAGAGTAAGAAGTTTTTCGAAAGGAGTGTTCACATGACGTAACGGGATTCGCTGGCGAAATACATCGTTCTTCAGGTCATCAGCAATCCCGTGAAAGAGAGGATCAAGTGATAACGTTCGGAAGAATTCCTGTAAACCTCTCTTTGTCAATACGGCTTCGTCCGATTCTTCCACAAGCGTGTGAATATTCGCTTCCCATGCCCTAATCAGATGTTCCGCATATTGGTCGATCGTTCGCTGATAGTCTTGATATGTAAGACGCCCGAATCGCATGAGTGCTTGATGGTTTCTCCATTTCCCGTTTAAGGTATATTCCAGCTTCCTCTTACTCTCTTTTTGAAAAAATTCTTTTATTTCACTAGAAATTCTCTTCTTCCACCGCTCCGTCCATGACTCCCCCCACTCCGACAAGGTGCCCGCCGAAACAAGAAGATTGTCATCATCATACAAATTTTGTAAAGGAATAAGAATATGCTCTGTCTGTTCACGCATCCACCCTTCAACAGTGGATAGAAGATGCGGATATTGTGTATAAAGAACCCGTCCGACATCCTGCAAACGTATCCAACCAAACTGTCTGAGAAAAGGCATGATCCTCTTGCTATTCTGCTGTTCTTCCTTGCAAGCAAAAAATAATTGATGCGCTCGTTTGGCGGAATTGACAACGACAATCATACGGCGAAAATCACCATTTGCTTCCCGCTGAATCAATTGCAACCATGATTCAGTGTTTCCCTTACTTAACAACTCCGCTTCAAAAATTACTTCTCCCACCTTGGATCGGCCATACACCTTCTCACCTTTGGACAACTTGTCAACGACTTCTGTTGGTGTAGCCGTCAAGACGTGAACCCGTATTCGTTTTTTATGTAAAAACTGAGTGCGAAGAACGTTGAGTCGGTCCAGAAACGCTTTCAGATTTTCCCCCATGAGACCTGACAAGATATGTGCTTCATCGATCACGATATCGTCCACTTGACAAAGGCTGTACAAAAACAAGGGGCCATACTTTGTGTTTTTTTCGACAAACCAGTAGATCGCATCCGGTGTCGCCACTAGGATCGGCTTCGTTAATTGCTCCGTAAGCTCTCTTCTGGTCATTCCCCCGTAGATATGACCGATCGCGTTCTCATAACCGATGGACTGAGCCACTCTGCGTATCGTCTGTAGCTGGTCCTCCAGCAGTGCCAATGCGGGGTAAAGAAACAAGATTTTTCGTGACAGTCCTTTTTGAACCCGCAAAAGCAAAGGAATCACAACCGATAATGTTTTTCCCGCCGCAGTCCCTGCAACAAGCACACACTCTTTCCCTTCGCGGATGATTTGGAATGCTCGAGCCTGGTGTTCAAAGGGGAACCTTCGCGTATCGCCTATATACCTTTGGAAGAGATCGATTTCATCCCCCGTTACGCCGGTTGCTTCGACAGGCGGTTGATTCGTCACGGAAACCCTCACACGTTCCAAGTGTATTCACCCCTTACACCTCTATCATACCCGCCAAGAGTGACATCAACTGTCACTCCGAAAACTTGCGCAGATTTTTTTCATATTGTTTCACGAGTTCATTCACTTCGCCGAATACAGCATTTTTCAGTTGTAAAGGTTCGATCACTTCCACTTCTTTGCCATAGGATAAGACCCATCGTTTGATACTATCGAGTCCACTCACCTGAAGACGCAAAATCACTGATCCGTCCGTTTCTTCGTATAATTCCTGACTGCTATGCCATATCCGTTCCTTAATGTAAGGAGCCTGTTTAGCCGAGAAGCGAAGAACCACCTCGAAGACCTGATCTCCTCTTTCCTCAAAGAAAGCTCCCTTCATATAATCCTCTATATCAAATGGTTGACGTTCGAATGTCTCATCAAGTATGCGTAACGAATGAATTCTTTGCAGGGCAAACATGCGCATACTGTTACGTTTATGACAATAAGCGATTAGATACCATGTGCCGCGGCTTTTGCGTAGATGATAGGGATCGATTCTTCGATTGTGCACCGTTTGTGAGGAAAACGAATGATAGACCATCTCCAAACATTGATTCTTCTCGATGGCATTTAGAATCAAAAGAAAATGATCTCTCATTTGTTGGTTATAAAACGTATCCTGAGCCGAAGAGATGATTCCGTCCCATTCTTCCAAATCCATGCTCACCTGGTTTGGAAATAGATAAACAATCTTTTCCATAGCCGAATACATCATATCTTGCAGAAGAGGGTCTGCAATTTGTTTTGAGAATAAATAAGCTAGTTGAAGAGCCAATTGTTCCTGCACATTTAGATGTAAAGGAATTAAAGAGAATTGGTCATTCGTGTAATAGTAGCCGCCTCTCATTTTGTCATACTCGATCGGAGCCCCCAATTCATCTCTTAGTAAATCAAGATCCCTCTGAATAGTACGGGGACTCACTTCTAATCGTTCGGCCAATTCTTGACGAGAAGGATATCTCTTTTTCAACAATAAGTGATGGATTTTATAGAGCCGCGGCCACATGTGACGTTCAATGTTCTTTCTCACCCTTAGACCCCCAAAACTAAGATCGTCCCCTTAAAACGGGTCAAGAGATCACACATGACTAACCCCACACACATCGAATCTGCCCAAGACCAAACACAGCTTGTTTTGAAGCATGCAAGAGTTCCCCTGCCAGCAAAAGAGGGACAAATGGTTCCAAGTCCCCTTCATACGTTGCCCATCCGACGAATCCCCCAAGGTTCATCTTTGTATCCTGACGAGCGGAAAAACGTGAAAAATCCATCCATCGTGTTTTATCCGAAACTATTTGAATAGCTTCTGCTTTCCGAATGATATGGCTAAAATCAATGTTAAGTTTTATTTGATGATGAAAGTAGAAAATACTTGATAATCTCCTTAGCAGAGAACGTATGATGATATGAAAATCTGTCCGATCTGTATAACGGCCTTGCCATTTCGTCCGAAAAGGAGTTTGGAAATACAGAGTCACCTTTTGGGGACGGAGTTTTTTCGCTTTTTCCATAATGCTTTGACCCGAATAAACGAACTCTTTGCCGATCAGCCGCTTGGTATGACCGTCAAAGATGCAAAAGGAAAGATGCGTATCCAAATCTATTCCTTCTACTCTAAGAAGTTTTCCAGGTCTCCTTCCGTAACCAATTCCGGTTTCAAGCAAACGATCGAATGCATAAATAAAGTAAGGAGCGTATGTAATGGCTTGACCGATCAGTACCAAATCAAACACAAACGTCTCACCCGGTTGAAACCGCGTTTGCCGGTCGAGGCTTGCACGCAGGATGTAAGGTCTTGGGATATTATCGAAAGATTGCTGAATTTCCGCATCTTGGTTCGGTCGTGTTTCAAAAACATAAGGGTATGGACATGTTTCTGACAGAGAACAATGTTTACACTCAAGACTCGGATATGTACAAACGAGTGACTTAAAGACCTGTCCAAATCCTCCGCGCAAAGCGGCTGTTTTGAATATAGGCAATTCGATTCCTTGCTCCCCTGCTTCCACTACAAATCGATATTGGGCTACACGTAACTCTTCTAACAATACTAATCATCCTTTCCTAAAAGAACCATATTCTATCTAATTCTTCCTTATCATCCATAATTCCTTCCCAATTTCATATTCTCATACCCCAATGATCCTTTCTTTTCTGACACTTTTTCAGCAAATAGCGAGGGCCGCATTTCCCTCAAATTCGTCCCCCGCGTTTCTTCCTTAAAGACTTATATCCATTCACTTCCCTTTGACAATCTGCTCTAGCTTCTGCTCCAACAGATTCACCGCGTGTGCGAGAACTTCGTCCGGCGATTGTGATGTCACGCCGCCCCCTTGTGCGATTGCGGGAGTTCCTCCCCCTTTGCCCGCAATCAGCGGGAGGGTTTCTTTGAGCAAGGCGTTCATTTCGACGCGAACGTCGGAACCGCGGGCAAAAACGAGTTGCGTTTTCGTTCCCCCTGAGACAAACAGGACTACAGCCAAGGGATCACGCGCCGTGATCTGTTGGGCAAGCCGCTGCATTTCTTGCATCGAACGTTCTGCGAACGTTCGAGTCACCAGATGGATACCATGTCGCGGCACGGATTGTTTGACCCATTCGTTCGCTTCGAAATCCAGCAATTTACTGCACGCTTCCTGTAACGCCTTTTCTTTATCTTTTCGTTCGTCGAGCAGTCGAATAACATTGGCCGGAAGTTCATGCTCCCCGCAGGTCAATTGCAGAATCAATTGGCGCAGGATCTGTTGTTTCTCGCTCATCTCCTTCAATGCACGCCATCCGCAAACAAATTCAACGCGAACATGACCTTTGTACCGTTCCCAGGAGAGAATCTTGATGGGGCCGCCTTCCCCCGTTCTCTCTGGATGTGTTCCGCCGCAAGGATTGTGGTCAAAATCGGTAATTGTAACGATACGAATGTTTTCACGCACTTGGGGCGGTTTACGCAATGGCAACTGCTTCAATTCTTCAGGTTCGACAAATCGCGCTTGAATGATGCGATTTTCAAAGACGATGCGGTTCGCCAATGATTCTACCTGTTGAACGATCTCCTGATCGAGAGCAGGCAAAGTGATATCGACAGTCACCGTCTCACGGCCCAGATGAAATCCGACCGTCTCCCCATGAAACAGCTGTTCAAACGCGGCAGACAAAATATGCTGACCCGTATGTTGTTGCATATGATCGAAGCGGCGGTCCCAATCGATTTGTCCATATACACGTGGGTCGGACGATTCGAGTGAGAGCGGCTCGGCCAAATGGTGGACGATCCGCTCGCCGACTTTCTCGACATCGACGACCCGAACTCCGTGAATCGATCCGTGATCGCACGGTTGTCCACCTCCCGTCGGGTAAAACGCCGTTTGATCCAATACCACATAAGGAGTACCGTTTGCCGTGCCGATTTCAACGATATGTGCTGTAAATTCACGCAGATACACATCTTCATAATACAATTTGCGCGTCACGAGGATCTCTCCCCTTTCCCTGAAAATACCGAACCATTTCATGGATATCATACAGAATCCATACGCACAAAACCAGAGCCGTGAAGGTAAGAAACGATAGAGATGGCTCCCCTTTCGCAAGTCTTAAATCAGAAAAACTACTTTTAAACCTGATCATAATAGATCCGATCTCATCATTTAAAAATGACAAAAGACGCCGCCAAACTTTTGCAATCCATTCGGAAAATCTGGTTACAATATGCGGGAAGCAAAAAATAAGGAGGTTTTTTTATGGCATTGATACCACGTTTGCCATCTGATATCTTTCGCCCTGAATTTCTCGATTCACTGCGTACATTCGGTGACGTTTTCAAAGGAGTTTCAGAGTTTCCGAAAACGGACATCCATGAAACGCCAACAGAGGTAATCATCACAGCGGAAATACCGGGAGTCGAGAAAAAGGATGATGTCAAGATTACCGTTCACGAAGATCATATTCATCTCAGCGGAAAAGTCGAGCGAGTGACCGAACAGCATGAAGAAAATATCCATCGGCAGGAACGTTTCTACGGACATTTTTCTCGAACGCTGTCTCTTCCTTCCCCTGTGGATGAAGCGGGCGCCAAAGCGAGTTATAAAAACGGCATATTGGAAATTCGCCTGCCGAAAATCCATCAAGAAACCGGCAGACAAATTGATATTGACTTTAGCTAGTATGGAAGGAAGGGGATCCGTGAAGGGCCTCTCCTTCCTTTGTTTTAGTAACATGCACAACCAATTCTACCGGTAATGTTATTGTTCATGATTGATTCAGCAATTTGAACGTCGCGTGCACGAACATTTTTACTCCGTTTTCCAATACATCTTCATCGATTGTAAAACGTGGATGATGATGTGGATACATGATCCCCTTGTCCTTGTTACCCGCTCCCACATAGAAGAAGGTACCGGGTGCTTTTTGCTGGAAGGCAGAGAAATCTTCACCGACCATGTTCGGTTTCATGAGATCAAGGGCTTCCTCGCCAAACACTTCGCGAACGGTTTCCTCAATGACTCGAGTGACTTCCCTATCGTTGATGACCGGGCGGTAACCATATTCGTATTTGAATGTGTAGTCTGCCCCGTGCGCTTCCGTAATCCCTTTAACAATCCGCTCCATAAGTTCGGGAACAGAACGGCGCAGTTCAGGATTCAAGCTACGCACGGTACCGCACATTTCTACCGTTCCCGGAATGACATTATGTGTCGTTCCTGCCACAAACTTCGTAATCGAAACGACCAGATGATCGAGAGGGTCTGTGTTACGAGAGACGATATGCTGCAGGTTAATGACAACCTGTGCTCCGACCGCGATCGAATCAATCGTTTGTTGGGGAAGTGCCGCATGACCTCCTTTCCCTTTGATCGTAATCCAGAACGTATCAGGAGCTGCCATCATCGGACCATAAACGACACCGATCTTTCCGCTTTCAAGAGGAGTCCAGAGATGGGCCCCGATGACCATGTCAACCCCTTCCATCACACCGGCTTGCACCATTTCCTCAGCCCCGCCTGGGAACAATTCCTCCGCGTGTTGGAACAGGAAACGAACTTCCCCTTTTATCCGGTCTTTCAACTTGGAAAGAACTTTTGCCGTTCCAAGCAACATAGCCGTATGACCGTCATGCCCACACGCATGCATGACGCCAGGATTTTTCGATGCGAACTCAAAATCGTTTTCTTCCTGTATAGGCAAAGCGTCCATATCCGCTCGGATCGCGAGCACCTTCCCCGGTTGTTCCCCGATCAAGCGTGCCATCACACTCGTCTTCGTTGGACGGGAGACTTTTAAATTTCCGAAAGATTGAAGCGTATCATAAACAAACTGTGCCGTCTTTTCTTCCTGGAACGAGAGCTCAGGGTTTTGATGAAAATGGCGCCGCCATCGAATCACCTCTTCTTTGACCGTCTCGATGACAGATGCGAGCGTTTCTGTTATCATCTTGCATTCCCCTTTCCGTATGATTATGAACTGCCATTGTGAAACCGTATGGATTTCTGATGATTGGGATAGGGTCGTTCGCAAACAAATCGTCATATGACAGATTCATCGATGTGCTATTTTCGGTTGATTGAAGGTTATATCCAAAATTATAATGATGTACCTTAATTTCGCGAAGGTGAAATTTTTCGACTATAAAAAATAACAGGATGCAAATGAGATCCTGTTATTTTTCAATGTGATCAATTTTACGCGGGCGTCAGCACCAAATATACCCAAACGAATACTCACAAGGACAACCTGTATTCGCAAAGACCATTGATCATATCTTGTCCTTGCCTTTACACCATTCTCCCAACGGACATATACCACACTTTGGTTTTCGGGCTGTACATATCTGTTTTCCTAATTCGACGAGGAGTGCGTGGTATTCATTAAATAATTCGGTAGATTGCGGGAGCCTCTCCATAAAAAATCTCCGCAAATCTTCGTATGGAATCTTCTCCTCCACATACCCCATACGCGAAAAGATCCTCCGCGTATACGCATCCACCACAAATGTAGGAAGCCCTCCCGCGTATAAGAGAATGGAATCTGCCGTTTCTGGACCGATTCCGTAGATCTGAAGCAATTCCTTTCGCGCTTCTCCCATCGGCTTGTCAAACAGACTTTCCAGCTTTCCTTCGTAATGTTGCGCGATATGGCCAGCGAAAGCCTTAAGCTTTTTCACTTTCATCCGATAATATAACGTCGATCTCACACATTCCGCCAGCACGGATTCATCCGCACGATGGATGGCGTTTAAAGAAAGCAATCCGGCATGTTTCAAACGGGAAATGGCTTTTTCAACATTCGACCAAGCAACACCCTGCACAAGAATCGCGCCGATCACGACTTCTTCCGCCGTTTCGGCAGGCCACCAATGCCGTGGACCAAAATACTGAAAAAGTGCGTCGTAAATCTTGGAGAGCAAAATCCCATCCCCATTCAGCAATCTTTGCACCTCTCAATAAAAAAGATGCCCACTAGATAAGGGCATCTCTGATTCTATCATTATTTATTTAATTTCTCCAATTGTTCAAGGAACAACGGGTTCAAGACTTTGATGTACGTACCCTTCATTCCAAGAGAACGCGATTCAATCACGCCGGCAGACTCCAGCTTGCGGATGGCGTTCACAATCACGGAACGAGTGATACCTACACGATCCGCCACTTTCGAAGCGACAAGGAGACCTTCGCTGCCATCAAGCTCTTGGAAGATATGCTGAATCGCTTCTTGTTCGGAGAAGGAAAGCGATTCGATCGCCAAACTTACAATCGCACGGTTGCGTGCATTTTCTTGCATCATTTCCTGTTCGGAACGGATGATCTCCATCCCGACAACCGTAGCCCCGTATTCGGCGAGGATCAGATCTTCATCTTCAAACTTGTTCTGCAAACGTGCGAGAACCAATGTACCGAGGCGTTCCCCACCCCCGCGGATCGGCACGATCGTAATATTCTTCTTCTTGAATACTTCATTTTCTTCTTCGGAGAACACGAGGAACTGGCTCTTATCTTCGATGTTTTTCACCGTTTCGTCGATTCGCAGAAGATGTTCATTAAACTCGCCAGGGAAACGACGATCCACATTCATAATTTGATTCCATTCGAGGGTAAGTTCATATTCGGCCAGCCCGTAACCGAGGATTTTGCCATGTTTGCCTACAATATAGACGTTTGCATGCACCATCTCGGAAAGCAGTTTCGCCAATTCTTTGAAATCTACGCCTTGTACGGCCGATTTTTGTAACATCCGATTAAACCGTTGAATTTTTTCCAACAATTCCATCTCTATCACCTTTTCCATCAAAATTCTTTTTCATCTAGCATGACCGGTCATTGCGGATAAACCACTAATAACAGTATTTCATCTTTTGTCGATTTTCAAGCATCTTTCTTCAAAAATTTCTAAGTTTCTAGAAATGTTTAAGAAGTTGACAAAATTTATCATACTTTACACTTGCCTTGGGCGGATACAAAAGATTTTTCGAAACAGTTCCCGTTTATTTCAAGCGTTTGAAACCCTCGAATTTGCTCGTTTCATTAAGTGATCTCCCATTTCACACGATTTTTGATTATATCATCGAATGCATCATGTTGCAACATAAGAATTCGATATCCGGATCCTATTTCAATTATTGCACGTTTATTGAATGGTCATACAATTTATTAAAAATATTTCTTAACCGCCTCAGCCGTTACGAAGCAACAGATCAGTGAAAAGTATCTTGGGGCATGTCAACAGGGCAAAAATAAAGCCCTGCCCTTTGGGCAGAGCCGGTTTGCAGTTTAGTTACCATCATTCCCTGATACCAAGGAACGCTTTTGTTTCCTTCTCCAGGTTTCCATTCGCTCCCGCTGAACTTTGACGAGCAACCAATCGAGTGTGTGACTGATCGAAACGATGTCATCGGCCACCAAGTTCATGCGGTTGGCACGAGCAACTTTGTACATTTGTTCACGTACCTGTTCAATCGTTTGCAGGAGCTTCATCTCAGTTGCCATCCCTATACCCCCGAATCATTTATTACTCTCAGTATACGACATCCTTCCATATATATCCATAGGATATTTTGATAGTTTTTGTCGAATTTGTACTCATTTTTCAAATTCCTTTGTATACTTAACGGCTTCGATCCGTTCTTTGATTACATCAAGCAAACGCTCGTCAAAACCGATCGGGACGGCACAACGAACAGGCACGCGAAGATGATTTTTCGCCGCTATTTCGGCCCGATGTAATGCTTTTTTTGCTAAAAATCCATTCGATAGAAAATATGGAACAAGAATCAATTCGCTGATTTCTTGTACCATGAACCTCTTGACTCCCTCTTCAATCCGCGGTTCGTTAAAATCAAGAAAGGCGACCTCCGTGATACTATCGGGGAGCCTTCTTTGTACCTCTTGTGCGATGGCAAACAACGCATCGGTCTCACCTAAAATCGGTGAACCATGTGCAATCAGCAAGATGCCTTTCCTTGACAAGAAATTCACCCCTGACGACTGGTTCTCGTGTTCAAGACTGTAATCGCGATGACAAGAAGTATGCCGACAACGGTAGAGAATGAAAAATAAAGATACGTTGAAAAGATTCCGGAGCGGTCGTACAGTACACCGCCAATAAAGCTGGTAAACATGGTGCCGAGTCCATTTCCGAATGACGAATAGAGTGCTTGCGCAGTCACCTGCACTTCGCGCGGTGCATGTTCACGTATAAATGTGGCTGCCGCCGGTAAATAGAGACCCACCGACATGCCTTGAATAAAGAAAAGCATGATCACCCAGGCGGCCGATGGGGTGCTTGCATACCATCCCCACCTCAATGCAGAAACTACTCCAGCTACAATCAGAATGGTCAAAATCCCATACTTGCGAATCAGCGATCCCGCCACTTTCATCGCGGGGGCTTCCGAACCGGCAAACAACAGGAAGGCGACACCCACTCCCGCGACCGTTCCGCCGATCTTTGTATAAAGCAGGGAAAAATAGTAGTTATGCGCGTTCATCGGCCCGAAAATAAGAAAAGCAGATCCCAAGAAGATCACATACTTGGGCAAGCGTAACAATCGGCCTAAACCGCTCCAAACGCTTCCGGTCTTTTCTCGATGCACTTTCGGAAACTGTCTCACCCACCAAAGTCCAAGCAGAAAGGCACCCGCATACACATAGAAAATGACCACGAGACCGAAGCGTTCTGCGAGTGTACCCGTAAACCAGACAGCTACAGCAAAACCGATCGCTCCGAACAGACGGATATTTCCGTAATCCCCGCCTTGTTTTTGTACGAAGGAAAGGGTAATGGAATCGGTAATCGGATTGATCGCGCTCTGGAAAAGCTGTAATCCTGCAAACAAGAGAAGAAACGCGATAAATCCATGCATCAGAGGGAAAAGCAAAGCGATCGAAGCCGCACAAGTAAGCGCACAAGCCAATACCTTTTGTTCAGCTTGAAATCGGTCACAAATCATTCCCCACACCGGCTGGAAAAGAATCGAAATCACCGGCCCGACCGCCATGATCGTCCCAATTTGTGTACCGCTTAAGCCGAACTTTTGATAGTAGAGTGGCAACAATGTATACAGAGCACCAATCCCGAAGAAAAAAAGAAAATAAACCATAGATAAACTTCGGTAAACAATTTTGGTCTCCGACATTTTTTTCAAACGATATGTTTCCAAACCCATCTCCTCACGTTTCAAGAATACAATCGTCATCATACCACAAATTTGTTGTCAAAAACATGTGACTACAAAGAGAATCATGACGATAAGAAAAGGCACCCGGAACTCCAGGGCGCCTTTCCTTACTCTTTTATTTTACATGTGCAAGTTGGCTTTTTAAAATGTCCGCGACTTGTGCGATGGCGTCTTTCAATTTGGACGGATCTTTTCCTCCCGCCTGTGCAAGTTCCGGACGGCCACCACCGCCGCCTCCCGCAATAGTAGCGACCTCTTTCACAATCTTGCCCGCCTGCAATCCCTTGGCTACAAGATCTTTCGTGACAGCCGCAACAAAATTGACTTTTCCCTCTCCAGCCGTACCGACTACGACCACGCCAGACTCCAAGCGATTGCGCAGATCTTCCGCTACGGCCCGCAAACCGTCCATGTCCAGCCCTTCAAGCGCTGCCGCCACGTAGCGGATCCCTTCAACTTCCTGGACTTTGTCGATCAATGCTTTCACTTCATACGATGCGAGCTTGCCTTTGAGCGATTCGATCTCTTTATTAAGCTCTTTCACTGTCGCTTG
The DNA here is from genome assembly GCF_023705585.1 of Collibacillus ludicampi. Classification (NCBI taxonomy): domain Bacteria; kingdom Bacillati; phylum Bacillota; class Bacilli; order Caryophanales; family Alicyclobacillaceae; genus Collibacillus; species Collibacillus ludicampi. The sequence goes on along the minus strand of NZ_BOQE01000001.1, from coordinate 1,838,102 downwards.
CAGGTGTTCAATACGAGTCGGAAGATCGTTCACGTTGGCTTTCAATTTTTCTGCCGCTTCTTCCAACAGATCTGTCTGCTGTTGGACAAACGCGTAGGCACCGCGTCCGGTAACGGCTTCGATGCGGCGCACACCGGAAGCGATCGAAGACTCGGAGAGGATCTTGAACATGCCGATCTCTCCCGTGGAGCGTACGTGGCAACCGCCGCACAGTTCGATCGAATAGTCGCCCGCTTGTACCACGCGTACGACATCACCGTATTTTTCACCGAACAGCGCCATTGCCCCCATCGCTTTGGCTTCTTCGATTGGCATTTCGCGGATGATGACCGGTTGATTCGCCCAGATCTGCTCATTGACGCGTCGTTCAACTTCACGGATCTCTTCAGGCGTCATCGCCCCGAGATGAGAGAAGTCGAAGCGCAAACGTTCCGCTTCCACGAGCGAACCTGCTTGTGCCACATGCTCTCCCAAAACTTCACGCAACGCTTTGTGCAACAAGTGGGTAGCCGTATGATTCTTCGTAATATCAGTACGTTTTTCCGCATCGATCACCGCTTCGGCCGTATCGAGCACTTCTACGACACCGGCGATGACTTTCGCTTTGTGCATATGATATCCGTTCGGTGCCTTCTGCACATCCAGCACCTGAATCTGTGCCTTCTCTCCTACGGAGATGATCCCTTTATCCGCCACTTGCCCCCCAGATTCCGCATAGAACGGAGTACGGTCGAGGATCAGTTCGATGACATCCCCTTCCTCCGCCGACTCCACCGGTTGACCATCTTTTAAGATGGCCAGCACTTTGGAGGCCGTCGCAAGCTCCGTATATCCTACAAATGTCGCTTGCAGTTCTCCCAGTTCTTCGAAGACGTTGCTTTGCACATGCATCGAAGTCACATCCTTGCGTGCAGCGCGCGCACGTTCACGTTGTTCGTTCAACGCTTCTTCGAATCCCTTTCGGTCGACGGTAAACCCTTGTTCGAAAGCGATATCTTCCGTCAGATCGATCGGGAACCCGTATGTGTCATACAAGCGGAACGCGTCTGAACCCGGGATCACCGTTTTTCCTTCTTTCTTAAGGGTCGCGATCACTTCGTTGAGGATGTTTTCTCCTTCATGCAAAGTTTCCGAGAAACGTTCCTCTTCCGCTTTGATCACCCGCTCAATGAAGGCGCGCTTTTCAACGACTTCAGGATAATGCACACCCATGATGTCGCCAACTACGGAAACCAATGTATAGAGGAACGGCTTCTCGATCCCCAGTACCTTTCCGTAACGGACCGCGCGGCGCAGAAGGCGACGAATCACATACCCGCGCCCCTCATTCGATGGAAGCGCACCATCGCCTACGGAGAACGTCACCGTACGGATATGGTCGGCGATCACTTTCATCGCTACATCCCAATCCTGTTCCTGATGATACGGCTTGCCGGACAGGCGGGACACTTCCTCAATGATCGGCAGGAACAAATCGGTATCGAAGTTCGTTTCACCGTTCTGCAAGAGGGAAGCCATACGTTCCAGACCCATGCCGGTATCGATATTCTTCTTCGGCAATGGAGTATAGGTACCATCCGGATTGTGATTGAACTGTGAAAACACGAGGTTCCAAACTTCCAGGAAACGATCGCAATCGCAACCGGCCTTACAATCCGGATTCTTACAACCTTCCAGCTGGCGGTCATAGAAAATCTCTGAGCAAGGTCCGCAGGGTCCTTCTCCGATATCCCAGAAATTGTCTTCCAAACGAATGATGCGCTCATCCGGAACGCCGATCTCTTTCGCCCAGATGTCGTACGCTTCATCATCTTCCGGGTGAATGGTCACAGACAGACGCTCAGGCTCAAACCCGATTTCTTTCGTGAGGAATTCCCACGCCCAATGGATTGCTTCTCTCTTGAAATAATCACCGATCGAAAAGTTGCCCAACATTTCAAAAAATGTATGGTGGCGTGCTGTTTTTCCCACGTTTTCAATATCATTGGTTCGGATACACTTTTGCGAATTGGTCATACGCGGATTGCGCGGAATCTCGGAACCGTCAAAATACTTCTTTAACGGTGCCATTCCAGCATTAATCCATAATAAAGAAGGGTCGTTGTACGGGATCAGAGAAGCGGAAGGAACGATCTCATGTCCCTTGGATGCGAAAAACGCAAGAAATCTTTCGCGGATCTCTGCTGATTTCATGAGGAAACTCCTTTCTTCTGCTTTGAAAATGAGCGTTATTTTGAAAATGAGTGCTTGGGTGGATGTATCGCTTTGCGCTTGGGTTCGATGAAGGTCGTCCCGCCCGATCTCTTAACAAAGGTTGCGGAACGACCTTCAACTCACCTCTGCGCTGCAAAGCGATACAATCCACCCAAAAGACACTCCGTTGCTTCTGGCAGCCTCAAACTTCTTTTCCACACATGAAATTTTTCATCCTCTGGTGACGCCGCTTGCGGCATGGAGGGTTACTTTGAAAACTAAAAAAACCTCTCGCCCCCACAGGGACGAAAGGCATTCCTTTCGCGGTACCACCCTGATTACACGGCAAAAAACGCCATGTCACCTCAGACGTGCGATAACGGACACGAACCGTCAATCTTTCAATTGCGCCTTAGGAGTAGCTTCGGAAGCCCTTCACAGGAAAACCCTTTCAGCCAACGGGGTTCTCTCTCTGACTGTGGACTGCTTCGTACTCCGCTCCCGCATCGCTTTTGCATTATAAATCTCACTGTATCATTATATCCAATTGTTTTTCATATAGTCAATCCGCCATCGAGTCATACTCTAGCATACACATTCATAGCTTGATAGGGAGGAAAGGAGGCACCTCTATGAAAATCATTCCCCTAGGTCTTGCAGCATTTCTGCTCTTCAGCCCGCTGACCGCCCATGCAGAACAAGTGCCTACATTGTCCGGACAAAGCGCCGTCGTCATGGATGGAACGACAGGTGACATCCTATTTACCAAGGAAGAGGACGTGAAACGTTATCCTGCGAGCCTGACCAAACTGATGACTGCCATCCTGCTGCTGGAACACAAAAAGCCGGATGACCTATTGACGGCCAGTCGACTTGCGGCAAGTCAGGAACCGACCAACATCTCATTACGTGCCGGTGAAAAAATGACAGCCAAAGATGCACTCTATGCCCTCCTGCTTCACAGTGCTAACGATGTGGCCGTCATGGTCGCTGAAAATGTGGCCGGCTCCGTATCAAAGTTTGCCGATATGATGAACGCCAAAGCGAAAGCCTTGGGGATGAAGAACACACATTTCGTAACCCCAAACGGGTTACACAATCCGAATCATTATTCCACAGCCAAAGATCTTGCGATTTTGACTCGCGCAGCCCTGCAATACCCGCAAATCAAGGAAGCCTTGCATACAAAAACGTATACAATGAAACGTTCCTACGATCCAAAAGAATTGAAAAACCAGAATCGATTACTATTTGAAGACCCGGAAACATATTGGGGAGGAAAGTCGGGTTTCACCGATCAGGCAGGTACTTGTTTAACGGAAGTGGCCAATGAAAACGGAATCCTCCTGATTGCCGTTACATTAAAAACGACGCTGGAAGGAGCATATGACGATATCGAAAAACTGGTGGCATACGGTTACACGCAATATGACACGTTCACACTTCGAAAAGGCCAATCGCTCATTGAGTATCCCGCACCTTCGGGCTTCACACCGCAAATGATGTACACGGCAGACGGTTTTCAAACCATCTATCCGAGAACGGCTCCCATCGAAAAGCAGGTAGAGCTCAAGCCCTGGAACGGGCCCGTTCCAGCCGGAACGGAGATGGGGACTCTCACCATCATTCAAGACGGAAAAGTTCTTAAAAAAATTCCTCTCGTCGTACAACAACCGATCACATCAAACAAAACGTCGCCCGTTTCGGGAACAATCGTCATCTTGCTACTGACAACCTTGATGATGGTTCGTATGCGATCCGCGTTTAGGAAGAAACCTCTCCCTCAAGAGATGCGCGAATCTCTTCCCGGATAAAACAAAAAGCTCACACGTCAACGAAACGTGTGGGCTTTTTTCTGCATGCAAATGAAACCTATCGGAAGACGGGTTCACTTATTCACGATAACAATTGCGATAATGATCACGAATCTCCTCTAACTTGGGTAAAAGGGATTCGATAATAGGCTGTACCTGGTGTTTGTCTTTCGTCGTCTCCACCTCGACAACAGTATCCACATCGACTTCTACACCTACGTGATACGTATTGCCTTCCCGTGTGACAAGAATCCCCGCGTCATTATGCTCGGCGACAAAGTTATCGCCTACAAAATCGGAACGCCTGCGAATGTACGGCTTCACATGCTCACACCCTTTCTGCTCATGTACGGATGTAGTGTACCCGATCCGGCGTGGGGCGATGTGAGGGAAAGCATGTGAGAGAGCGGGACATCCTGTAATGATTTGCGTGTCACCCTGTGGCCAACCATTCACAGAACGTACGGAACGCAAAAATGAATAAGAGCATCGCGCTTTGCGGTGCTCACCTAAAATTCAATAAGTCCTAAGCTGATTTGGAGAGATTCGTTCACTTTTGCCATGAGTTCTTCGTCAAGATGTGTGATTTTATCAGTAAGACGTTGTTTGTCAATCGTTCGTATCTGTTCTAAAAGAATCACAGAGTCGCGGTCAAGGCCGTACGTTTTCGCATCGATTTCAACGTGAGTAGGGAGTTTCGCCTTTTGAATCTGAGCCGTGATGGCAGCCACAATGACAGTAGGGCTAAACCGGTTACCAATATCATTCTGTATGATAAGCACGGGGCGAAAACCACCCTGTTCTGAGCCAACAACGGGCGACAAATCGGCGAAATACACATCCCCACGCTTCACATTCACCGATTACACCCCACTTACCAAACGACCTACCGTGCCTTCTGCCTCTTCCTCCGCCAAGAACGCCTCAGAAGCTATCTTGAGATTGATTTTCGCCATTTCCATATAACCCTTCTGCATAGACTCACGGATATAGCGCTTCTTGCGCTCAGACAAGTAAAGCCGCATCGCCTGGCGAATAAATTCACTGCGATTGGAATTCTCCCTTTCAACAATGCCATCGACTTCCTGCAGCAAGTGGTTTGGAATGCTAATCATGATGCGTTTGGTTCTGGACAATACGAGGCACCCCCACAACAAACCTATTCACTTATATCCAACGGTATTATACCCATCATACCCTAAGTATGTCAAAGCTTGACGCCTTTCATACCACATGGTTAAGAAACCATGGAAAATCACCGATTCTGCTTATTACGGCAAGAAGCGGCGAAATCCTTTCGGAACATTTTACTAGTATTTCTTCACTTCCGTGATTTGTCCATTCCACAAATATACGCGCGGCACTCTCCTGCCCACCGCACACGCGATTTCATAGGAGATCGTACCGATGATCGATGCGACTTCATCCAGGTGAATCTGCTCTTGACCTTGCGATCCGTAAAGGACCACTTCATCGCCCACCTTGACATCCGGGACATGGGTAACGTTCACCATCAGTTGATCCATACAAACGCGACCAACGATCGGACAACGTTTGCCCCCTACTAAGACAAAGCCGCGATTGGACAACAGGCGCGAATATCCGTCCGCATACCCCACGGGAATCGTGGCGATCCGTTCCTCGTTTTTTGTCCTATAGGTCGCCCCATACGAAATAGATTGTTCCCCAGGAAGGGTCTTCACATGAATCACTCGGCTTTTAAAAGTAAGCGCCGGACGCAAATGTACATGTTCTTTGTGTACTTCGGAAGAAGGATAGTAACCGTACATCGAAATTCCGATGCGTACCATATCCAAATGAAGTTCAGGATGATCGATCGTCGCCGCGCTATTCGCTACATGTTTAAGAGGAATCTTGATCCCTTGCTCCTCGATCGCATGCACGATGTCATTCCATCGGTTCACTTGCTCCCACATGTAACGCTTATCCGCTTCATCGGCCGTAGCCAAATGTGTAAAGATTCCTTCCACAAAAATGCTTGGCCTCTCATGAGCGTTTTTCACGAATGGTATGATTTCACAAAGATCTCGCAAACCAATACGGCCCATACCCGTATCCACTTTGATATGAATGCGCACGCGTTTGTTTTGTTGCTTGGCGGCACTTTCCAAGGCATCCAGCATCTCTGTTTGAAAGACCGTTTGTGTGAGCTCGTACCGTACAATGTCCGCTGCACGATCCGGCGGTGTGAAACCCAGTATAAGGATCGGAGCTGTGATACCTTCTTCCCTCAGTTCGATCGCTTCATCAGCCGTTGCAACGGCCAAATAACGAGCCCCTGCCTCCAGAGCGGTACGTGCGACAGGAAATGCGCCATGCCCGTATCCATTCGCTTTGACGACCGCCATGATGATCGCGTTTTTTGCTAGGTGTCGCTGAAATTGTCGGATATTGTGTGCGATTGCTGACAGTTCGACTTCTGCCCAGGTAGGCCTGATGAACATGATGAAAACCTCTTTTCTGTCTTAACATCATCTTCTCCCACGTTACCACAGCTTGTCTCGAATGGTCTAGAAAAAAAGGACGCCACGCGTCCTTCGCAGGGTTATTTACCTGTTGCATCGATTGTAGAAGCTGCTATTTTCATCATTTCTTGTACCGGCAGAGATCCGGTGAGTGCAAATTCGACTCCGTTTCTCGACCAATAGACCGTCTTTGCATTTCCTGCCCCCGTGACGATGGCTGGAGCACCGAAAAGGTCTAAGAGTTGATTACCGCCCACAAGGGTTTGATTTTGGGAAGACGAACGGGTTTCCTTAAGCGTAAACGCACCTTTGTCACCGGAATAACGTAATAAGACGGAAGCGTCACTTTCAATCGTGTCTTGACGTTCAAAACCTTTCGGTACGTAAGCGGGTTCTATGATCCCAAAATCATTTTTGTGGGTCATCGCTGGAAGCGCATTTTTGGGATCGGCTAGCGCCATGACTTTCTCGGGTGTAAAGTCATCATCAGCGAATTTTACCCCAGTCTTAAACTCTTCGTAAGTGACATTTACAATGGCTTTATCCGACTTATCAAATAACAAGACTTGGCGCGGATCAAGCTTCCTCTCAGCCAAAACGATTTTCTGATGGACGATCAGCGGATTTTCTTTGATCGGTATATCAAAAGAAACTGTACCTTCGTCCTGTTTAAATGTTTTTTCTTTTGCTTCGAGAATCTGATGAATCATCGCATGATAAAGGTATACATGCCCCTGATTTTCTGCCCATTCGCCTTTGAAACGAAAGGATTTTTTTAATTGCGGGTTAATCACATAGATTCCCTCGTTATTCCTCACGATCACTTGGGTGATCACGCGTTTCTCATCACCGAGAGCGATACGGTATAACGATGGCGATTGATACCATGTTTCAATATAGTATTTCTGGGGAATCTCTGATGTTTGAACGGTCATCATCGCTTTGCTTTTGTATGTTTTTAAATTTTTCTCGATGGACTGCAAATCATTGAGCACAGATTCTTGCGTAACGTTCCCGCATCCCGTTACTAACATACCTATAATAAGAATGATCCATACGATCCATGCGATGGATTTGCGCATCGTCTCCTTCTCCCTTCAGCGTTCGACATGAAGGGACATACCCGCGTGTCTATTTCCCGGGGAAAGTGTCGTTTGCTGTCAGAAGAGACGTTTACGTTCAATTTCTATCCAAGTGGGTCCGATTTCCTCAATGAGATCACCCGCAGCCAAAGCCTGTTGGCCGATTTTCTCAGCAAGACGATCCCCTGTTGCTCCGTGCAAATAAACGGCGAGACACGAGGCTTCATACGGATCATAGCCTTGAGCGACGAGGGATGCAATCATCCCCGTTAACACATCACCGGTTCCTCCCGTTGCCATTCCCGGATTTCCTGTTGGATTGATCGCGACATCCCCTGTTTTATGGGCAATGACCGTATAATTTCCTTTGAGAACGAGAGTCACTTGGTATGTCGTAGCGAATGTCCTAGCATGATCGATTCTCGCCATTTGCACATCTGCGATCGAGCAACCAAGAAGACGCGCCATTTCGCCAGGATGCGGAGTGAGAATGGTAGGATCTGTACGTTCACGTAACATCGTCACATCTTGTGCAAGCAGGTATAGCGCATCTGCATCCAGTATTAGTGGCTTCGGCCATTCTCGTATGATCTTGCGAAGGAATGTCTCTCCGCCTGCGAAACGACCGAGGCCGGGTCCCACGGCAAGAACATCTTTGTCTTCCGCTGCGAGTAAAATCTCTTCCGCCATATCCGCGTAATACTCTCCTGTCCCGTTATCGGGAAGCGGCGTCAACATCACCTCCAGCACTCTTCCTGCTGCTGCCGGCAGAGCCGATGCGGGTACTCCGAGTGTGACAAGCCCGGCACCTGTACGTACGGCTGCATGTGCGGCCAACAATCCTGCACCGACCATTCGTCGACATGAGCCGACGAGCATCACATGACCGTATGTGCCCTTATGTCCGGAAGGATGGCGTGGCCGCATCAATCCGGCGATTTCCATCTCGGTGAGCAAACGAGTTTTCACACCATGCCGCTCAGCCGCCCAATGTGGAATCCCAATCCGCTCCACCACGCATTCACCCGCATATTCAGCCCCTGGTTGACTGACAAGCCCTCTCTTCAGGAATGCCAGAGATACGGTACAGGTTGCACGAATACATGGTTGAGATACGTGACCGTTATCCGCATCGAGACCGCTCGGGATATCGACAGCGACGATCGGTTTTCGGGATTCATTCGCGGCTACGATCATCTCGTCATATGGATGGCGAGGGCTTCCCTTCGTTCCAGTCCCCAGCAGCGCATCGACAATCAATTCCGAACGGCTCAACTCTCGGTGAAACGTGAACGGATCATACATGCTCGACGAGATACCAAAACGCTGGATACGTTCATACTGAAACGCCGCTTCACCAGACAAGGAGGCCGCAGCAACGGCCAGGATCACGTGAACCGGGTAGCCTGCATCCGCGAGATGTCGTGCAGCAACAAGTCCATCCCCTCCATTGTTACCTTTCCCGGCAAGGATGAGAACGCGCGTACCTTTCGGATACCGGGATTCGATCACACGTGCCACAGCATACCCGGCATTCTCCATCAAGACTCTGGCGGGAAGACCTAAACTCTCGATCGTAAACGCGTCAATACTCTTCATTTCCTGGCTTGTAACAATAAACACGGTATGTCCCTCCATATTCCTGATAACATGTGTATTTCATCCTGTCCGAAAATATGTACAGGCGCTTTGCCGCTTAAGTCTCTTCGAATTCAATGTATCATCTGTATGTACCGATTATAAATGATAGATTCCGGCATATACTCGTAATGGGAGGGATGGACTTGCTGCATTTGATTCTTTACGATCTCAGAAACAAAAGTCAGGAACATGAAAATCGACTATGCAACTTGATCGAAACTCACGCAGAAGATTCCTGTAAAATCACCGATTCCGCTTTTGTCGTCTCATCACGTCTCTCTATGGAACAATGGTATAATCTACTCGAAGAAACATTGGAAAGTGACGACTATTTTTTTGTCACCCAGTTGCAGTCGGATCAATTTACTGGATTTCTTTCGGATCAAGCGGCCGACTGGTTTTCACAATGTGTTTAAGTAAAGGAGAACGGTATGCAGGCGATCGTTTTTGATTTGGATCATACATTGCTCTTTTCCACACTCGATCTGATCAGGATGCGCAAAGAAATGTACGCCTATCTGTGTCGTTTCATGGATAAAGGGGTTCTGTCTGAAGAACTCGTTGCGGCAGAACTCATGCGCATCGCTTCACACTATGACGCGGTCAACCGAACGAACCATCTGCAAGCGCTGGAAGCGATCGCAACGTCACACGAGCAGGCTGCTTTGCGTGAGGCAACGATCGCCGACGAAACGCATGATACATTGCAAGAATTAAAAAAACGCGGATTCTCCCTGGCGGTTCTCACGAACAATTCTCGGACATCCACCCAGGAAGCTCTCACGCGCTTCGGCTTGCGCGAATTTTTTTCGATTGTGCTGACTCGTGATGATGTAAAGAAAATGAAACCGGAACCGGATGGTCTGCTCACTCTCTGCAAACGATGGGCACTTCCACCCGCTGATATACTCATGGTTGGGGACGGCTGGCCTGACGGTATGGCAGCAAAATATGCCGGCTGTCCGTTTATCGCTTTTCGTATGCCTTCTCATGTCATTGAAAGATATGATCTTCATCCCTTGGGCAGAATCGAGCACTTGTCTGAATTACTTTCTATTTTGTTCGCTTGTTAGCGAAGTCATCTTCCGCGTACCACGGATTGATATGTACCAGGACTTCCTGTACATTTGGATGTTTCTCCATCACCGCTTTTTTAAGACGGTTCGCTACATCGTGACCTTCCTGTATGGAGAGCTGTCCAGGTACGCCGACGCGCACATCGACGAGGATATAGTGGCCGTGCTCGCGCGCACGCAACCGATCGATGCGCCTTACCTTCGGAACCGAATAAATGATGCGCTCAAAATCCTCCAGTAATTCTGGTGGAACATTTCTCTCCATCAACGTGTCGACCGATTTGCTCCCCATATGATACGCCAATTTGAGTATGAGTGCTGCGACGAGAATCCCCGCGACAGGATCGGCATAATACAGAATCGTGTTTCCTGTCGCTTGACCGACCAGTGCAACAGCGATTCCAATGACTGCCGCTAACGACGCATAGACATCCGCCTGATGATCGATTGCCGTTGCTATCAACGCCTGGCTGTTATATTTTTTTCCGAGCCGGTACGTATACACATATAAAATCTGTTTGGCAACCAGTGAAAATAAGGCAGCAAATAAAGATATCAGATGGGGCGGGATCGCTTCCCCCAACAAAGACTCGAACCCTTTATAGGCGATTCCCACGGCCGCGATGACTAAAATGACAGAAACAATGCCGGATGCAACCACTTCCGCTTTTCCATGTCCATAAGGATGTTCCTTATCCGCCGGCCGATTCGAGATGGTCATTGCTCCAAGCGCAGCTACAGATGCAACAACATCTGCCGCTGAGTGGACACCATCTGCAATTAAGACCTGGCTTCCTAAGAAAAAACCGATGACGAGTTTCAGCATCGTGAGCAATAAATTACTGGCTACGCTGACCCACCCGGCGATTTTGCTTACTCTTTCACGCATGGGCACCCTCCTCTCAATGGCCCTTCCCTATACATCTTTCCCTGAGGAAAAAAAAATCTCCGACTCATGTCGAAGTTTTTACGGTTCGATAAGATGTTCTAATTTTAAAAAATGAATCCCTGAACGGATGAACGCATGTGTGTTCATACCGAATCCACCTGCTTTTCGAAATTCTCAGTTGATGATTGGAAGGACTTGACTTACATAGTATACCTTCATTTCGATCCATCATTCAACCGCTATTCGTACAAAGTTAACCGCAATTCTATCAAACAGAAGTTTAAAATACTAGATTTATGTTCATACTGCAAGTATCCAAATCATAAGGAGGACTCGCTATGCAGATCATTGAACAGTTCATTCATGATCATACTCTGGATTTACGTCAATATGTCAATCATTTATTTGAGCGATACAAAAGTTCATGTTAGGGCTTTCTTATTTTCGTGAGATGTTCATAGGCCAGTTGAATATGACGAAAGCGAGCAGGGTCACCGCCCGCATCGGGATGAACACGGCGAACGGCGTCTCGATACGCTTGACGAATTTCTTGCCATGTGGCGGAAGACGTGAGCCCTAATACCGCATATGCCAGCGTGTCCACTTCCTCTTGTTTTTGCCAACTGTTTTCTGTTTGGCTTTCTTCATCTGAAAGTTTCGTGAGCAAAGCTAGATCGTCTAATGTTTTCTTTCTTTTTTCTTCGGTCATCTCCGCCCATATACGTATGACATTAGGATCTTCCAGATCAAGCAAGAGCATGAGATAGCTAAGGTCAGGCCTTCTATGGATGACTGACGGAGAGATCGGACGGCCGATAAGCAGTACACGCAACCGTCGAATATCTTCGGTCGGGATTTGGCTCCACCATTGTTGCGCATATTTCCGTGTAATTTCTATGTGGAGTCTTTCGATTTGCTCTTTCATGCTTAGAACTTCTTCGTAAAGGACAGGTGTATCTTCTTGGTTCACTTCGTTGAACTCATGAAGGAGTCGGGTCAGTTCTTTACGCACGGTTCGCCACTTTTTCAGCCATAATTCGTTCATATGCCACCTCTTGGTCACTATATGTTTTATCTTGCCACAAGAAATGTTGAAACACCATGGGTGTCCGAATGATCGTGCATGAAAGGTTTTAAGAAGCTTGCATATTTCTTACCATGATTTAAAAAGGTAAGGTCTTGCCGGTTCATTTGTAATCGCTACCTTGAAAACTAGTGCTTGAGTGGGTGTATCGCTTTGCGCTTGGGTTCGATGAAGGTCGTCTTTGAGGCATATGCTTTGCACTCATGCTCCGTGGAGGCCGTCTCGCATGGAATCATAATCATATGTTGCGAGACGACCTCCAAAGTCGCTATTACGCGCAAAGCATATGCCTTAACATCCGAAAGGAAGCGGAACGACCTTCCACTCACCTCTGCTCCGCAAAGCGATACAACCCACCCAAAAGCCACTCTGTTTCTTGAGATAGCCTTATACTTCTTCCCTCACAAGAAACTTTTCATCCTCTGATGGCGCCGTTTGCGGCATGGGTGGCTATCTTAAAACTAATGCTTGGGTGGATGTATCACTGTGTTTTCAGGAAAAAAAGAGCCACCTAATTGGTGGCAAAAGTGCAACGAAAACGCTGCACTCTATCTCCGGCGCAGAACTATGACGTTATCAACTGACCTGACAATAACAAAACCATTGGCCAAAAGACATCTAACTGCCGGATTAACAAGAGCGCCAACAACTAAAAATCTCAAACAGGGTCGTGCATTACCAATAATGCGAACTCTAATAATTCTGCGTCGCCCCGTGATGGGGTTCCGTCTGAAAAGAATAGTTACAATATCTCGTCTACGGGGATCTTTCGTGCGGGCCCAACTTGTGGTGCGGCGACCAGTACGGCGATCTGTACGGCGACCTGTGCGGTGGAAT
>NZ_BOQE01000001.1:1817500-1822500 GCF_023705585.1 Collibacillus ludicampi | reverse complement strand
GACCACGGATCTTAGCACTCGTAGTCTGACTGCCGGAGACCGAGATCATGGCATTCGGAGTTTGACTGAGTTCGGTAACCCGCGAAGGCCCCTAGCCCAATCAGTGCTCTACCTCCATGTCTCTGCTCCGACGCTAGCCCTAAAGCTATTTCGGGGAGAACCAGCTATCTCCGAGTTCGATTGGAATTTCACCGCTATCCCCACGTCATCCCCGCATTTTTCAACATGCGTGGGTTCGGACCTCCATGCGGCTTTACCCGCACTTCATCCTGCACAGGGATAGATCACACGGTTTCGGGTCTACGACTGCGTACTCAAGCCCTCTTCAGACTCGCTTTCGCTGCGGCTCCGGCTTCCCGCCTTAACCTCGCACGCAATCGTAACTCGCCGGTTCATTCTACAAAAGGCACGCCGTCAGGCATAAACGCCCTCCGACTGATTGTAGGCACACGGTTTCAGGTTCTCTTTCACTCCGCTCCCGCGGTGCTTTTCACCTTTCCCTCACGGTACTGGTTCACTATCGGTCGCCAGGTTGTATTTAGCCTTAGGAGGTGGTCCTCCCGGATTCCCACGGGATTCCTCGTGTCCCGCGGTACTCGGGGTCCGTCTCGGAGTCCTCTTCGTTTCAGATACGGGACTGTCACCCTCTCTGGTCGGCCGTTCCAAACCGTTCTCTTACGAAAAGGATTGGTAACTCCACGTGAGACGCCCCACGACCCCGCCTGTGCAAGCACAGGCGGTTTAGGCTCTTCCCCGTTCGCTCGCCACTACTGAGGGAATCACTGTTGTTTTCTTTTCCTCAGGGTACTAAGATGTTTCAGTTCCCCTGGTGTACCTTCTCACTGCCTATGGATTCAGCAGTGGATACCCCGCCATTACGCGAGGTGGGTTGCCCCATTCGGAAATCCCCGGATCAAAGCCTGCTTACGGCTCCCCGAGGCGTATCGGCGTTAGCCCCGTCCTTCATCGGCACCTGGCGCCAAGGCATCCTCCGTGCGCCCTTCGTAGCTTAACCTACAAAGGTTGTTCAAAAAGTCGGTGGATCCGCCTTTTTGAACTTGCTCTGTTTGATGCAGTACCTTGGCATAAGCCAAAGTTGATGTCGCATTCGCTATCCAGTTATCAAGGAACCTTGAGGAATTCGCTCCCTCAAAACTGAGCCGTGCAGAAGAAAAGCATCTGTTACATCCTTAGAAAGGAGGTGATCCAGCCGCACCTTCCGATACGGCTACCTTGTTACGACTTCACCCCAGTCATCGGCCCCACCTTAGGCGGCTGGCTCCTCAGAGAGGTTACCCCACCGACTTCGGGTGTTGCCAACTCCCATGGTGTGACGGGCGGTGTGTACAAGGCCCGGGAACGTATTCACCGCGGCATGCTGATCCGCGATTACTAGCAATTCCGGCTTCATGCAGGCGAGTTGCAGCCTGCAATCCGAACTACGAACGGTTTTCAGGGTTTGGCTCCACCTCGCGGTTTCGCATCCCGTTGTACCGCCCATTGTAGCACGTGTGTAGCCCAGGACATAAGGGGCATGATGATTTGACGTCATCCCCGCCTTCCTCCGACTTGTCGTCGGCAGTCTGTTGTGAGTGCCCAACTGAATGCTGGCAACACAACACAAGGGTTGCGCTCGTTGCGGGACTTAACCCAACATCTCACGACACGAGCTGACGACAACCATGCACCACCTGTCACCGCTGCCCCGAAGGGAAGGTCTGTCTCCAGACCGGTCAGCGGGATGTCAAGCCCTGGTAAGGTTCTTCGCGTTGCTTCGAATTAAACCACATGCTCCACTGCTTGTGCGGGCCCCCGTCAATTCCTTTGAGTTTCAGTCTTGCGACCGTACTCCCCAGGCGGAGTGCTTCATGCGTTAGCTTCGGCACTCATGGGTATGAGCCCACGAACACCTAGCACTCATCGTTTACGGCGTGGACTACCAGGGTATCTAATCCTGTTTGCTCCCCACGCTTTCGCGCCTCAACGTCAGGAATCGGCCAGCAAGGCGCCTTCGCCACAGGTGTTCCTCCACATCTCTACGCATTTCACCGCTACACGTGGAATTCCCCTTGCCTCTCCGACCCTCAAGCTCTCCCGTATCCAAGGCCGTCCCGGGGTTGAGCCCCGGGTTTTCACCCCGGACGCAGAAAGCCGTCTGCGCGCGCTTTACGCCCAGTGAATCCGGACAACGCTTGCCCCCTACGTATTACCGCGGCTGCTGGCACGTAGTTAGCCGGGGCTTCCTCCTCCGGTACCGTCAGGATAGGAGCATTGCCTCACCTATCGGTTCGTCCCGGAAGACAGAGTTTTACAATCCGAAGACCTTCATCACTCACGCGGCGTTGCTCCGTCAGGCTTGCGCCCATTGCGGAAGATTCCCTACTGCTGCCTCCCGTAGGAGTCTGGGCCGTGTCTCAGTCCCAGTGTGGCCGGTCACCCTCTCAGGTCGGCTACGCATCGTCGCCTTGGTGAGCCGTTACCCCACCAACTAGCTAATGCGCCGCGGGCCCATCTGGCAGTGACGCCGTGAAGCGCCTTTCCCTCCTCACGGATGCCCGTGAAGAGCGTATCGGGTATTAGCACTCGTTTCCAAGCGTTATCCCCGTCTGCCAGGCAGGTTGCCCACGTGTTACTCACCCGTCCGCCGCTGACTTCAAGGAGCAAGCTCCTCTCCATCCGCGCGACTTGCATGTATTAGGCACGCCGCCAGCGTTCGTCCTGAGCCAGGATCAAACTCTCGAAGAAAAATTCGCTCTGCGCCTCGAAAGCGAGGCTTCTTGCAGAGCCCATGCAATGTTCAATCGTGGCTCTCTTCTGCACGATTCAGTTTTCAAAGAGCGACTGTCGCAACAGCGACTTTCCCAATATACCACCTTGCAATCTATTTTGCAAGTGGTAATTTGTTTCTTCGTTTATCATCACCGCTCCGTGCGGCGACGGGTGTAATCGTACCATACATCGCAAGAGAACTTCCACTCTCATTACAAAACAAAGATAAACAAAATCATCACTTTCCCGTCCAAAAATCAAGAAGCGCACAGCGGGAAGTAAACATACGTCACTTCACTCTTTTGATCATCTATTTTCCCAAGACGCCACGAAAATATCGATATACCAAAGCTAAAATGGAACGACGGGTGAGAATTCCCACGAAAACACCAGCTTCATCCTCGATACATACAAAGGGATGATTAATGGACAGTTCCAAGGCTCTAAAAAATGTATCGCTATTTTTCATACGCGGGATCTTGGTATTCATGACTTCTTCCACTTTATGCTCGCTCAATTTCTCATACTCGATGCGCTCAATTCCGAGTATCGAATCCATGATCATGGTATTACTGATCAGTCCCTGAATTTTATAAGATGTATCCAAAACTGGAACTGCAGAATACCCCGATTTAATCAACACGAGTAAAGCATGTTCCAGCGAATTTCCCAATTGCACGTGAGCCACATTATCGGCAGGAATCACTAATTCTTTAATTTCTTTTTCGAGGAGATTGCTCGTCTCCAAGTTGATCATATTTTGTTTCGCTCCTCTTCTTCCATAATTCACTTCACATTATTTGTTTCTCTAAAAGATCTCAAAAGTCCTTTCCCCAGCACTGTCTCAGATCAAAAGACAGAGCGAAAGCAAGTGATAAAACCAGAAATTTGCACGCACTTGCTTATATTGCTATATAATCGAGTCACAGATTATAAGTGGAGGCATCTTTACATATGATTCGTACTTTGAAAGTAAAAGCCGGAAAGACCATCACAAACATCCCCGTAGAATTACTCACACAAGATGTAAATAAAGATTCTTGGTATTGGGTGGATTTTAATCAGCCCACAGACGAAGAATTGAAATTGCTGGATACCCTGTTTCACTTTCATCCATTGGCGATCGAAGATTGCGGTCCTTCATTGCAAAGACCAAAAGTGGAAAATTACGATGAATATCTGTTTATCGTCGTGCATGCTGTCAAGGAAAGAAGAAATGAAAGGAAACGATTTGGGGTTCATGAGGTCAATCTCTTTTTGGGTGAAAACTTCCTGGTTTCCGTTCATCTCGATGATCAGCCGTCGATTGATCAGCTTTTCACATCGTTCGAGAAAAAGAACCGATCCATCGAATATACGCCTAATTATCTGGCCTATTTGATCATCGATCATATTGTGGATGAATTTTTCCCATTGGTTGAATATGTGGAAAATCAATTGAACAAAATGGAGGAAAAGATCTTCCACATAAAAAATCCGACGGATCATCTGATCAATCAAATCTTCTATCTTCGTCGCAGCCTGCTCTCGCTGAAAAAAATAGTTTTGCCTCATCGAGATATGTTAAGCATCTTGTTACATGATGATTTTATCAATCGTGACCGGCGAACACGTGCTTATTTTATGGATATTTACGATCATCTCATGCGCCTTATGGATCGTATCGATAACCAAAGAGAGATTGTTTCTGGATTGTTGGAAATGTGTTTATCATTACAATCTAAGCATATGAACGAAATCATGAAGATATTGACGATTTTCGGAACCATCTTTTTACCGATCACTTTTATTTCTTCCGTATACGGAATGAACTTTGAAGGGATGCCAGAGCTCCATTGGAAATACGGGTATCCATTTGCGCTCGGGCTTATGGCAATTACCGCTATCGGATTTGTGATCTATTTTAAACGGAAACATTGGCTGTAACACCTGACCAATAGCCAGCTTCGGGTTTCTCCTGTTTGATTCGTTTGAAGCTGGCATCATTCCTTCTTTTTTGCTTCAAATTCGAACTCAACGAACTATGCTCCCCAAATTTCTTACACTCCAGTTTTACAATCCGTTAATGAGTGATCGTACTTTCAGTAGACACATCAAATAAAAAAAGCCGATTCCTGAAAAGGAATCAGCTTATCATATTCGTATGGTGGGCCTAAGTGGACTTGAACCACTGACCTCACGATTATCAGTCGTGCGCTCTAGCCAGCTGAGCTATAGGCCCGAAACAGTGG
>NZ_BOQE01000001.1:1802500-1812500 GCF_023705585.1 Collibacillus ludicampi | reverse complement strand
AGACCGGTCAGCGGGATGTCAAGCCCTGGTAAGGTTCTTCGCGTTGCTTCGAATTAAACCACATGCTCCACTGCTTGTGCGGGCCCCCGTCAATTCCTTTGAGTTTCAGTCTTGCGACCGTACTCCCCAGGCGGAGTGCTTCATGCGTTAGCTTCGGCACTCATGGGTATGAGCCCACGAACACCTAGCACTCATCGTTTACGGCGTGGACTACCAGGGTATCTAATCCTGTTTGCTCCCCACGCTTTCGCGCCTCAACGTCAGGAATCGGCCAGCAAGGCGCCTTCGCCACAGGTGTTCCTCCACATCTCTACGCATTTCACCGCTACACGTGGAATTCCCCTTGCCTCTCCGACCCTCAAGCTCTCCCGTATCCAAGGCCGTCCCGGGGTTGAGCCCCGGGTTTTCACCCCGGACGCAGAAAGCCGTCTGCGCGCGCTTTACGCCCAGTGAATCCGGACAACGCTTGCCCCCTACGTATTACCGCGGCTGCTGGCACGTAGTTAGCCGGGGCTTCCTCCTCCGGTACCGTCAGGATAGGAGCATTGCCTCACCTATCGGTTCGTCCCGGAAGACAGAGTTTTACAATCCGAAGACCTTCATCACTCACGCGGCGTTGCTCCGTCAGGCTTGCGCCCATTGCGGAAGATTCCCTACTGCTGCCTCCCGTAGGAGTCTGGGCCGTGTCTCAGTCCCAGTGTGGCCGGTCACCCTCTCAGGTCGGCTACGCATCGTCGCCTTGGTGAGCCGTTACCCCACCAACTAGCTAATGCGCCGCGGGCCCATCTGGCAGTGACGCCGTAAAGCGCCTTTCCCTCCTCACGGATGCCCGTGAAGAGCGTATCGGGTATTAGCACTCGTTTCCAAGCGTTATCCCCGTCTGCCAGGCAGGTTGCCCACGTGTTACTCACCCGTCCGCCGCTGACTTCAAGGAGCAAGCTCCTCTCCATCCGCGCGACTTGCATGTATTAGGCACGCCGCCAGCGTTCGTCCTGAGCCAGGATCAAACTCTCGAAGAAAAGTATCGCTCTGCACCTCGCAAGCAAGGCTTCTCGCAGAGCCCATGTATCGTTCAATCGTGGCTCTCTTCTGCACGATTCAGTTTTCAAAGAGCGACCGTCGCAACAGCGACTTTCTCAATATACCATCCAACAATCTATATTGCAAGTGGTAATTTATGTTTCACGTAACTCGCCGCCTCGCGACGACAGGAGATATAATACCATGTTTCATTATCAACATCAACATATTGATTCATACAGATTTAAACAAAATTAATTTCATTTTATGCGTTTCCTTAATTAAAATGGGCGTTACTTTGTGTTTCTTTCTATTTCTCTCTTCCTCGATAAGAAAGACAATTTGGCCTCCTCATTCTCCTCCCCCATGGCCTGTATCCCCACCGAACATTTTCGGAGCATCTGAATATGCAGAGAATCCATTGCACTTCCGGTTTCTTCTTCAGCCATTCGGTTACTTATAATAAAAAACACCGAATCCCATGATTCATTGATCATGAGTTTCGGTGTAAGAAATCAGGTTTGACACGAGATTGGAGTTTATTTTCGCTCCGTAACCGACGGGTTTCGAACCGATAACCATCCCAGCCATACGGTTAACAAGAAAAATAAAAAGAGTGCTAACCCTTGCCCATACATCGGTTTTTCAGGCATGCTCACATGTAAACTTACCAGTCCAGCAAGCAAAATCCCTATCAATGATTCGCCTGCAATCAACCCTGAAGAGAGCAGAACCCCTCGCTCTACCACTGTGTTCTCCCTCTCTTCCGTACGCGCGAAAAACCGAGTGACAAACCAGCGCAACAAACCGCCGATGAAGATCGAGATACTTGTATGTACAGGCAAGTAAATACCAACCGCTACAGGTAATGCTTCGATACCGAGCAATTCAATGACGATCGAGGTTGCTGCACCGATAAACACCAGGTCCCAAGGCATATCGGCATTCATGATCCCTTCGACGATCATTTTCATAAGTACTGCTTTCGGAGCAGGCAAAGCCTTGGTACCGAAACCGTACGCATGATTCAGCAATACGAGCACCCAACCGATAACCAAACCGGATGCCAGCACGCCGATGATCATGGCCAGTTGTTGGGCACGTGGGGTAGAACCAACCAAGTACCCCGTTTTCAAATCTTGTGATATATCTCCGGCGACGGCAAGAGCCGAGCAAATGATCGCCCCGACCGTTAAGGAGACAACCATACCTGTCATACCTGTATATCCGGCCGCCCTGTAAACGGATGTGACGATTAAGAGAGTAGCGATCGTCATTCCTGAAACGGGAGAAGATGACGAACCGATCGCCCCGACAATCCGGGAAGCAACCATCACGAAAAGAAATCCGAAAACAGCGATGCCTAAAGCACCGATCAAGCCTACGTTCAGTTGCGGCAAAAAGGCGGTCAATAACAAAATGATGATACCTGCCGGAATCGTCCAACGCCGCGGCAAATCCAGGTCGGTGCGCAACAATTCAACATCGTTCGTCCCTCGTTGATTTCTCATGCCCGTCAACGTCGCGGTCAGTGAACGCCACAACATCGGCAAGGTACGTACGAGGCTGATCAATCCCCCGGTCGCCACAGCCCCGGCACCGATATAGCGGATATAGGAATCCCAAATTCCCCAGGCGTCCATATTCGCGAGAACCTCTTTCCCTGGCGCCACGGTTCCCGAACCGTGTCCGAAATAAGCGATCGCCGGGATGAAAACGAGCCAGGCCAAAATCCCCCCTGCCGCCATCATTCCGCCCACACGCGGTCCCACGATAAATCCGACACCAAGAAGGGAGGGGAATGTATCCATTCCGATCAATCCTTGGCGAAAACCGGCAACTTTTGTTTCAATCTCTGATGGGAACAGCTTAACCCCGTCAGCAATCGCCTTGAAAATCGCACCGACAGAAAGTCCCGCAAAAACCAGTTTCGCCCGCTTGCCGCCTTCTTCTCCGGCGACGAGTACTTCCGCACAAGCCGTACCTTCAGGATACGGCAAACGACCATGCTCTTTCACAATTAAGAGTCTACGCAACGGAATCATAAAAAGCACGCCGAGGAATCCACCGGTCAATACGATCAAAGAAATGGTAAATAACCTTGGATTCATATGCCATAGGAAAAGAGCCGGAATCGTAAAAATCGCACCTGCTGCGATCGCCTCACCGGCCGTTGTTATCGTCTGTACGATATTATTCTCCAAAATGGAATTGCGCCGCAAAAGACCACGTATGATCGCCATTGAAATGACCGCCGCCGGAATGGATGCACTGATGGTCATACCGATGATCAATCCGAGGTATGCATTCGCTGCACCAAATATAATCGCGAGAATAATCCCGATGATCAACGCTGTCCATGTAAACTCTGGCGGACGCTGATGCGGTGAAATAAAAGGCTTGAAATTTTCCTTCTTTTCATGCTCTTGCATAGCTCTACTCCTTTCTGTTTACTTTATGCATCCCCTATTTAAACCTCATTTATAAGTAAAAGTCGAATCGTTAAACCTGTCTATATTTTAATTTTGTATGAATAATGCTAATTAAACTCTCTTTATCTTTTATTTAAAGAGTTGGGGTCAATTGAAAAGATAAGAGAAATAAACAGGATTAAATTGTTTGTAATAATAAAAAAAGAGCGGCAATACATACTGGCGCTCTTTTAGTTTCCTTCGCATCTTTATCTTGTGTGGAATTGAATCAGGATTCGACTTTTATAATTGCAAAACGATTATTCCTCCTTTTGTTTGGACATGTGGTTCAACACTTCTTCCATCGATGACGTTTGTTCTGCAGAGTCCCCACCTATATTGGTACGAATCGCCGTCTTCACCATAGCCGACTGGATCGGCTCATCCGCTTCTTGTTCCACTTTCCGCAATGCTGCCTCTGACAGTTTCGTCAGATCGTCTTTCATATGGATCGCCTCCACATCCTTATCTTCTCTTACTTTGCGGTGTTAGCGGAGAATTCATGCATGACAACCTTTGACGATCACGTCTCGCAACACGACGGCATGATTGTGATGAGAAATCTTTTGCAGCATATAACAATGTAATCGTTCCTTCACACGCCCACTCGCACAATTGTTTTACTTTTTCACTACGGTCGGGATCTCGCAACAACTCTTCTACGTAACGTTCACGAAACACTACAAATCTCTCAGGCTGGTGTGCAAACCATTTTCGTAATTCATGGCTTAGGGAAACATCTCGCATCCATTCGTCTATGCATGCAGCTTCTTTTGACAAACCGCGCGGCCAGAGACGGTCCACAAGAATCCGTTTTCCGTCTATATTCTCAGGTGGCTCATATACTCGTTTCAACTTCACTTGTTTCAGTGACATGAAACCCACTCCCAAATGCGGATGTAATCAAACATGAAAAAACAATGACGACACTAGGTGGTATGTATCAGTTTCGCCGTAAGGGTCCCCATCCGTATTCCAGAAAATCAATGACGAAAGGATACAAATCAACAGGCATGGAATCCTTCATGCCTGTTTGTTTTCATATATCCAGTTGTTTTTCCAAACGATCACGGCTGATAAGTAAATAATGATCGGTCGTAGTTTCGACGGCACCCGCTTTTTTCAATTGATTGATCGCACGGTTCACCGTTTCTCTTCTTGTCCCGATCATATTGGCCAATTCCTGGTTGGTTAACGGTACATTGATGCGAATGCGTTCCCCATCAGGTACGCCGTGAAGGCGGCAGAGTCGTATGAGCAACAAGACGAGCCGGCTGAATGTATCATGCAAGACCACTTCCTCGAGTCTCTCCTGCAAATCGATGATTTTGCTTTCCATGACGGCCATCAAATTGATACAGATGTCCGGATACTTCTTCAGTAAATCCCGCAAACGTCCTGTAGGTAAAGCGAGAAGCACTCCTTTTTCGATCATAACAGAATGCGCAGGATATTCCGCTTTGCGAAAGAAACCTATGTGCGGGAAAAAATCACCGGGTTCAAGAAGATTGACGATCTGTTCTCTTCCTTGCTCGTCCGTTCGATAAATCTTGACTTTCCCGCTGACTATAAAATAAATATATTCCAACGGTTCCCCTTGCATAAAAATGGTCGAACGTTCCGCAAACGACCGGTGAATCAGGATCTCGTCGATCCTCTCCAGTTCATTGTCACTGCAATCTTGAAACAACGGGATTTTTCGCAAAAGTTCTCGAGATCGTCTGTTATTCATCCGCAATTCCCCAATCTCATGCCCTCACATGTACAGAATAGCCGCCGGATTCCAATAAACGGACCGCATCATTGCGTGACGTTTCATCGGCAAAAGTGAGAATCAATTGTCCGTTATCACCTTCACGGCTTTCCAAAATACCGATATTCCGCAGGTTGATTTCATGCTGTCCAAGTAAGGTCGCAATTCGCCCGATCGTCCCCGGTTCATCCGGAACGTCTACAGTACACTGGTATGCCGGGCGAATGGCCCCGCGCCCGCGCACAGGTAATGCATCTCGCCAATCGGCCGCCTTGCGAAAAAACGTCTCGATCGCTTCCCCGTCGTTTTTTTCTATCCATTGATCCAACAAGGAAATTCGACGTTTCCATTCCATTAACAAAGGTCGTATGGAATCTCCATTCGTCAATAAGATCTCTCTCCATAAACCAGGATGTCCTGACGCAACCCGTGTCACATCTCGGAAACCTCCCGCCGCCAAAACTGCATAAAGCGGGTCTTCCTCGCCAAGATCGGCCACTTGATCCACCAACTGCGCCGCTACGACATGCGGGAGGTGACTGATGGCCGCCACCAGACGGTCGTGCCGTTCCGGATCCAGGATGAGGATCTGGGCACCTGTAGCTTCAACGAGTGTTCGGATTCGCTCGACCGCCTCTTTCTTCTCATCCGTTCGCGGTGTCAATACATAAACCGCATTCTCGAATAGACGCGGGGAAGCGGCACGAATGCCCGATTTTTCGGAACCTGCCATCGGATGACCACCGATAAAAGAGATATGTGCTGGCAAGATTTCGAGAGCATGCCGGCACACTTCCCTTTTTGTCCCTCCAACATCCGTTACCACACAATTCGGAGGAAGTGGGAGTTTTGCCAATTCCATTAAGAGATTTATTGATTGTTGGACAGGTGTAGCCAGTACGATCACATCCGCATCGACAACGGCTTCTTCCAATGGTGCTGCTCGATCGATGATCTGAAGTCGGAGCGCATCTTCCAAATGATCGCTTCTGAGGTCAACACCGACGATTTCATCGGCCATTCCGGATCGCCTCCATGTCAGTGCCAATGAACCGCCGATCAGCCCGCAACCTATAATTACAATTCGGTGAATCTTTAGATTTTTTTCGTTTATTCTTGGTTCCATCTCATGTGACTCCTTCATGTAGTAACCGATATCATCCCTAACATTACCTTCATCGCCCTATTCACGTCAATATCCTGTGAAAGGAGAGGATAAAGGGGAACCGTGTGTTCATACTAGAAAGAGAACCATACCCCAAGGCTATGAATCGGGTAACTGTTGCTTATTTATCTTGAAAATGTGTAGCTTGGCGGGCGTATGCTTTGCGTTCGCGCTCCGTGGAGGTCGTCTCAAGTGGGTATATGCTTTGCGCTCATGCTCCGTGAAGGTCGTCTCACATGTAATAATAATCAAAGGTTGCGAGACGACCTTCAAAGTCGCTATTACGCGCAAAGCATATACCCCATACCAAAAAGGAAGCGAGACAACCTCCAAAGTCGCTGTCTCACGCAAAGCATTACGCCCACTCGAAGACACTTTTCATCCTCTGATAGTGCCGCTTGCGGCATGGGGGACTATCTTTAAAATTAGTGCTTGTGTGGATGTATCACTCTGCGCTCGGGTTCGGTGAAGGCCGTCTTCGAGGCATATGCTTGCGGCATGAGCGGCCACGTGAATATTCGTTCGTCAAATTTAGGAGGTGCCTTATGGATAAGCAAAAGCCACTCTATACCCGTCGAAGCTTGAAGAAAAAACGGAACGACATCCAAACATGGCATGACTTGACTTTATCGTCATCCACACAAGAAATGGAAGCGGAAACTGGAGATTCTACTTTTGAAGCCCTTCCTGAAACCGGCACGTTCCTCGCCGGCTCTGACGCCACATATGAAAACTTTACAAGCGGAGAATAAAGTAACGGTAGACCGCAGGATCAACATATCCCCGCGGTCTTCTCATACGAATGATCACAGCCCCTTCACCGGATAGCAGGTGAGAATGTACACAGTATGAAAAAACCTTCGTGCCATTACGGCACAAAGGTTTTTTCGAGTGTATCTCTTTTTTCTCGTCGGCTCCTCCGGGTGAACCAGTAACTGACCAACACCAGGAGATAAGCCAGCAAGCTGACTAAGGTACCAGCCACGGGTGATGTGATGATGATACCCACCAAAATCACGATCAATGAAAGAAGCGCAAACCAGGATGTATACGGAAAACCTTTTACATAATACCCTTTCGCTTCAAATCCCTCTTTGCGGCTTCTTATATGTGCCCAAGCAAGAAAGATCCATACGGTCAAGACCGAATAACCGGGAATCACCATCAAATAATCAAATGTATGCCCTTTTGCGAAAAAGGCGATCACAACTCCAATATACAGAAACGAGGTGCTTGCAAGTAGGGCCGTAACCGGAACCTTTCGATTCGATAATCTCGCAAAGATGCGAGGTGCCTGCCCCTCTAACGCTTGTGTATAGAGCATGCGCGAAGCGGCGTACATGCCTGTATTGGTCGCGGATAAAACAGCTGTCAACATGACGAAGTTCATAATGCTTCCTACATAGGGGATGCCAACCGCTTGAAATACGGTAACAAAAGGACTCTCATTCGTACCTAATTGGTTCCAGGGAACAAGACTGACGATTACTAGAATCGGCAATATATAAAAAAGCAGAATGCGAGCGATGACTCCCCGAGCAGCACGAGGAATCACTTGTTCCGGATGTTCGGTTTCTCCCAGTGTCATCCCGATCATTTCGGTACCGCCAAAGGAAAACATAACAATCAGCATCGAGGCAGCGACCCCTTGAATACCATGGGGAAAAAAGCCGCCTTGTGCCGTTACGTTATGAAACCCTGCCGGCGGATGTACTCCATATCCGGTAAAAAGCAAAGTTCCGCCCAAGAGGATAAATAGGATCAGTACAGCGATTTTTATCCCCGCTAACCAATACTCCGTTTCCCCATACACATTCACTTGAAACAAGTTGATCACCGTGATCACGATCGATACGATCAATGATAACAACCAAAGTGGGATGTTGGGAAACCAGTATTGCAAAAACATCGCAGATGCGGCCGTTTCGGCAGCCATGACCAATACCCAATCCAACCAGTACATCCATCCTACCACATGACCGGCAAAACGCCCCAAAATCGGTTCAATCAATTCTCTGAATGTCCGGGCCTGCGGACGTCGAACTGCCATCTCAGCCAATCCCTGCATAACAAAGAAGAGAATGAGTCCGCCTAAAAGGTAGGCGAAAACCACCCCCGGGCCCGCCAGGCTAATCGACGTACTGCTCCCTTTGAACATTCCAGCTCCGATCGCGCCGCCCAAAGCGATCATCATGATATGACGCGCTTTCAAGCGACGTGCCAACTCTTGCTGATTCGTGCTCATACTATCTCCCCTTTACTCTGCTCTATGACTAACTCGACTCTTCTCGAAAGAAAAGTTTCATATCTATTACTTTACAAAATCCGATTGAGCGAGACAATAGGAACATCTCGTGAAATAACTACCTTGAAAACTAGTGCTTGGGTGGGTGTATCGCTTTGCGCTTGGGTTCGATGAAGGTCGTTCCGCCCGGATTCTGTACAGAGGTTGCGGAACAACCTTCAACTCACCTCTGCGCCGCAAAGCGATACAACCCACCCAAAAGCCACTCCGTTTCTTGAGATAGCCTTATACTTCTTCCCTCACGCGAAACTTTTCATCCTCTGATAGTGCCGCTTGCGGCATGGGGGACTAGTTTGAAAATAATGTTTGAGTCGTGAGCTTTGAATGTGATTGAAGAAGATCTGTTCTTTCCATTTTATTTCTATCCAAATAGAAAAAAGGCTCTTCCGCGGTAATGGAAGAACCTTTCTCTTGTATCTGCCTAGCAGCGACCTACTCTCCCAGGGGCTCCCGCCCCAAGTACCATTGGCGCTGGAGAGCTTAACTTCCGTGTTCGGGATGGGAACGGGTGTGTCCTCTCCGCCATTGCCACTAGACATATGGTTTTGCGAACGCGTTAAAAAACACGTCATCAATAATTGAAATGGCGGAGCTGACGGGATTCGAACCCGCGATCTCCTGCGTGACAGGCAGGCATGTTAGGCCTCTACACCACAGCTCCTTGATGGTGGACGCTGACGGGATCGAACCGCCGACCCCCTGCTTGTAAGGCAGGTGCTCTCCCAGCTGAGCTAAGCGTCCGTGGAGCGGAAGACGGGACTCGAACCCGCGGCCCTCGCCTTGGCAAGGCGATGCTCTACCACTGAGCTACTTCCGCATATCTGGTGAGCCATGAAGGACTCGAACCTTCGACACCCTGATTAAAAGTCAGGTGCTCTACCAACTGAGCTAATGGCTCATCTTGGTGGAGGTAAGCGGATTCGAACCGCTGACCCCCTGCTTGCAAGGCAGGTGCTCTACCAACTGAGCTATACCCCCATTGTATGATGTCAGCCTGGCGACGACCTACTCTCCCGGGGGCTCCCGCCCCAAGTACCATCGGCGCTGGAGAGCTTAACTTCCGTGTTCGAGATGGGAACGGGTGTGTCCTCTCCGCTATCATCACCAGACTGTCGGGATTGCTCCCTGAAAACTGGACACGAACATGAGGAATGGAACCGTAAACCGTTTAGATTAAGCCCTCGACCGATTAGTACGGGTCAGCTCAACACCTCACGGTGCTTACACCTCCCGCCTATCCACCCTGTCATCTTCAGGGGTCTTACCTCGTTGACCGAGTGGGAAGT